>JARKSS010000490.1 GCA_029974175.1 Vicinamibacterales bacterium | reverse complement strand
ATTCCCCGCGGCGAGGCGGAAGCCGAACGGCTGTGACGAAGAAAGGCGGAGATGCAGGTCCACCAGGTGCTGGCCACGCTCGGATACGGCGACGCGATTGGAAACGAGGTCCTCGGCATCCGTGATGTTCTCCGGGGCGCCGGGCACGCCTCGGACATCTTCGTCGAAACGGCCGACCCGCGCCTCGAGGCGCTGACGCGCGACTACCGCGAGCTGTGCGACGTCAGCTCGCCCGACACGATCCTCGTGCACCACTTCTCGATCGGGTCGCGCGCCTCGCGCATCGCCTTCGCGCTGCCCGACCGGATGGTGCTCGTCTACCACAACATCACGCCGCCCGAGTACTTCCTCGACATCCATTCGCTGCTCGTGCGCCAGTGCTTCCGCGGCCGGCGCGAACTGGCGGCCTACGCCCGGCGGTGCGACCTGGCGCTCGGCGACTCCGAGTTCAACCGGCAGGAACTCGCGGCCATGGGGTTCGCCCGGACCGGCGTGCTTCCCGTGGTGCCCGGCTTCGCGCACCTCGACGTGCCGCCCGACCGCCGCATCCTCGACCAGTTCGACGACGGGTGGACGAACGTGCTCTTCGTGGGCCGGGTGATCCCGAACAAGCGGATCGACCAGGTGATCCGCATCTTCGCGGCCTACCAGCGCTTCTTCAACCCGCGGTCGCGGCTGCTGATCGTCGGCAGCCACGCGAGCTTCGAGCGGTACCTGGCGATGCTCCACGGGCTGGTGGCGCGTCTCGGCGTCCGCGGAGTGCATTTTCTCGGCCACGTCTCGAACCGCGAGCTGACCGCGTGCTACGACGTGGCCGACGTCTTCCTCTGCGCGAGCGAGCACGAGGGGTTCTGCGTCCCGCTGGTGGAGTCGTTCTACAAGCGGGTGCCGGTGCTGGCCTACGCGGCGGCGGCCGTGCCGATGACGCTCGACGGGGCGGGCGTGCTCTACACCACGACCGACCCCGTGCACGTGGCAGGGCTGGTTGACGAGGTGGCGTCGAACCCGTCGCTCTGCGACCGGATCTGCGAGGCGCAGGACGCCGCCCTCGGGCGCCTGCTCGCCAAGGACTTTCGCGGCACCCTCCTGCGCTTCGTGGACGAGGTCGCGCAGGCCCCGCGGGCGGAGCGGCCGCCCGTCACCGACGACTTCTGGGAGCAGGTTGCCGCCACCGAGGCGTACGAGGAGCTGCAGCAGTACCGCCCCGCGGCCTTCCACGCGCTGCCCAAGGAACCGACCCGGGTGGTGTAGGGAGCGTCGACGTTGCGATGATCATCAACCAGTGGGTCCCGGCGGCGCACCGGGGGGACGCGATCGGCGACAGCGCGCGGCGCGTGCAGGCGCTCCTGCGGCGCATGGGCCACGAGTCGGAGCTGTACGCGCTGACCGTGGACGAGGACCTCAGGGACGTGGTGCGCCCCTTCTCGGACCCGGCATCGCGCGCAGGGGACGCGACGATCTTCCACTTCGCCCTCCCCTCGCCGATGACCGAGGCGTTCGCCGCGCTGCCGCGCGGTCGCGTCCTCCAGTACCACAACGTCACGCCGGCCCACTTCTTCGCGCCGTACGACCCGGCGCTGTTCCGCCTTGCGTCGCGCGGCCGCGCCGAGCTGGCCTCGCTGGCCGGCCGGACCGACCTGGCCCTGGGCGTCTCCGAGTACAACCGCCGCGAGCTCGAGGCGCTGGGCTTCCGCGAGACCGGCGTGATGCCGATCGCGATCGACACCGGGCGGATCACGGGGGCGCCACGCCGCCCGGCGCTCGAGCGGATCCTCTGCGACGGGCTGGCGAACTTCCTGTTCGTCGGGCGCGTGGTGCCCAACAAGAAGATCGAGGACCACATCCGGCTGGCCGAGCACTACAAGCGGTACGTGAGCGTGGACTACCGGTTCGTGTTCGTGGGCCGGGACGACGCCGTCCCGCGCTACGGCGCGGCGGTGCGGGCGATGATCCTCGAGTACGAGATGCCGCCCGACCGCTTCCTCTTCACGGGGCCGGTCCCCGACGAGGACCTCGCAACGTACTACCGGACCGCCACCGCCTACGTCTCGCTCAGCGAGCACGAGGGCTTTTGCGTCCCCCTGCTCGAAGCGATGGCGGCCGACGTGCCGGTGCTGGCGTACGCCGCCGCCGCCGTGCCCGAGACGCTGGGAGGGGCGGGGCTGCAGTTCTATCCCAAGGACCTCGAACACGCCGCCGAACTGCTCGGCCTGCTGGCCGAGGACGAGGCGCTGCGCCGGCGCGTCATCGTCGGCCAGCGCGAGCGCCTGCGTGATTTCGGCGACGCGCGCATCGAGCGCGACCTCCGCACCATCGTGGAGCGCCTGTGAAGCTTGCGTTCATCGTCCAGCGGTACGGCACGGAAATCCTGGGCGGCTCGGAGTACCACTGCCGCCTCATCGCCGAGCGCCTCGCCCAGCGCCATCACGTCGAGGTGCTGACCACGTGCGCCCGCGACTACATCACCTGGGCCAACGAGTACCCGGAGGGCACCGACCGCGTGCGGGGCGTGACCGTCCGCCGCTTCCCGAACGCCCGCACGCGCGACCTCGACTCGTTCAACCGGTTCTCGGACTGGATCTTCTCGAACCCGCACGAGGTCGGCGACGAGATGGAGTGGCTGCAGCAGCAGGGCCCCTGGTGCCCGCCGCTCCTCGAGTACCTGCAGGCGCGCCACACGTCGTACGACGCCCTGATCTTCTTCACCTACCTCTACGCGCCGACCGTGTTCGGCCTCAACGTGGCCCCCGGGCGCAGCATCCTCGTCCCGACCGCCCACGACGAGCCGGCCATCAGCCTCTCGATCTACCGCGACGTCTTCGCGCTGCCCGCGGCCATCGCGTACAACACGGCCGCCGAGCGGCGCTTCTTGACGACGCGCTTCGCGATCCGGGCAATCGCCGAGGAGACGGTCGGGTGCGGAGTGGACCTGCCCCAGCACCGGGGCTACCCCCGCGGCCCCTCGACCTCGGGCCTCAGTGGCCGTGGCGCCACCTTTCGCCGGCGCCACCGCCTCTACCGGCCGTTCGTCCTCTACGGCGGGCGGATCGACCCCGGCAAGGGGTGCGAGGAGCTGATCGAGTACTTCAACACGTACGTGAGCGAAGGGGGCGAGGCGTCGCTGGTGCTGATGGGCGTCAAGCTGATGCCGCTGCCCGAGGATCCCGCCATCAAGTTCGCCGGCCTGCTGTCGGAGGTCGAGCGGGCGCAGGCGCTCGAGGCCGCCACCGTCGTGGCTGTGCCGTCGCCCTACGAGAGCCTGTCGCTGCTCGCACTGGAGGCGTTCTCAGTGGGCACGCCGGTGCTGGCCAACGCTCGGTCCGAGGTGCTCGTCGATCACTGCGTGGCCAGCAACGCCGGCCTCTACTATGCCGACCGCTACGAGTTCGTCGAGGCGCTCGACCTGCTGGTCCGCGACGAGCCGCTGCGCGCCGCCATGGGGCGCAACGGCCGCGACTACGTGCGGCAGCACTATCGGTGGGACGTCATCCTGGCCAAGTACGAAAGGATGATCGCGAAGATCCGGGCGGCCAGCTAGCAGCGGCCTGCTAGCCTCGGCGGGGCCGCTTCCGCGAAGGCGGGACTCCTACTGCACCCCGGCGGCCGCCGCCTCCTCGCCGCCGTTTTCCGGGCGCTGGCGGCCGCGCCGCGACCGGATGTCGTAGCGCTTGATCATCTCGTTCAGCGTGGTGGGCTTGAGGCGCAGCAGCTCGGCGGCGCGCTTCTGGACGCCTCCCGCCGCCTCGAGCGCCGACTCGATCAGGTGGCGCTGGACGTCGGCCGTGACCTGGTTGAAGTCGATCCCCTCGGACGGCAGCGTGAACTGCGGCAGGCGGAACACCGTCCGGTTGCGGACCTGGTCGGGGATCAGGTCGGCGCCGATTCGGGGCGAGGTGCTCAACACCACCGCCCGCTCGATGACGTTCTCCAGTTCGCGCACGTTGCCGGGCCAGTCGTACTCCATCAGCAGGTCGAGCGCCTCGGGCGTCACCTCGAGGCCCTGCTTCTGGTTCTCCTCCCCGTACTTGTTGAGGAAGTGCTGGACGAGCAGCGGGATGTCCTCCT
>JARKSS010000486.1 GCA_029974175.1 Vicinamibacterales bacterium | reverse complement strand
ACCAGCACCACCGTGCCGCGCACTCGGGCAACTGCGACCCGTTCGTCGCCGAGGCGTGCCGCCACTACCTGTCCCAGACGAAAGTGCCCCTGCACATCCTCGACGCCACCGAGGGCTGCTACGACCAGGGCCCGCAGCCGGGGAGCACCGAGCCGATCTGGCGCGAGAACGCCATCTACGTCGCCACTGATCCCGTCGCCCTCGACGTCACCTGCCGGGACGTCGTTCTCGCCAGGCAGCGGGCCGCCGGCCTGGGCAACCGGATGTCGCAGTGCCGCCACATCGAGACCGCGGCCTCGATGGGGCTGGGGGTGGGCGATCCCGGCCGGATCGACCTGGTAACCATCAGGGTGTAGGGGATACGCTGTCCCTACCGCTGGCACTTCTCGCACCAGTACGTTCCCCGCGCCTCCTCGCCCTGCTTGGCGTAGCGGATGGGCATGCCGCAGCGGCGGCACGGCCGGCCGGTGCGGCCGTAGACCCACAGCCTTGCGGCCGGGTGTGCCAGCCGCGTCGTCCGCCGGTAGCCGGGGAAGGCCGGGCCGAAGCTGCGTTCCGAGGGCTCCACGACGTTGGCCAGCATGAGAGAGCGAAGCGTGTCGATGAGTCGCCGGATCTCCTCCGGCGAGAGCGTGGAGACGCGGCGGCCGGGATGGATGGCCGAGAGAAACAGCGCCTCCGACTTGTAGACATTGCCCGCGCCCGCCATCACCGACTGGTCGATGACCGCGCACGCGATCGTCTCGTCCGGCCGGGACGAAAGGCAGGCGGCCGCCTCGCCGATGTCGAACGATTCGGAGAGCAGGTCGGGGCCAAGGCGCGAGAGCGGCCGGTGGTGGGCAAGACGCGCCGCCGGGACGAACTCGGCCACCGGCACGTCGAACGCGACGGCGACGAACTCGCTGGTGGCAACGAGCACCGACATCGCCGACCGTGCACGCCGCCAGCGCTCGCCCGGCCGGTAGAGGTGCCAGCTCCCTTTCATGCGCATGTGCGTGCGCAGCGCGAGCCCGCCCGAGAACTCCATCAGCAGGTGCTTGCCGGCGGCCCTCACATCGAGCACGGTCTGCCCGGTGAGCGGCCGATCGACGAGGTGGCGGTCGAGCGAGGCAAAGCGAGACTCGAACCCCGTGACCGCCCGCCTCGCGAGGGCGGCCTTGAGCGTGCGCGCCGACCGGAAGATCGTGTCGCCCTCGGGCATCACGAAGCCTTCTCCTTCGCCGCCTGGAACCCCGTCGCGCGGCGCGTGAAGCCGGCCTCGAGCAGGAACGGCGCAAGCGGGTGGCGCTCGACCGGCTGGCCATCGATCTCGCCAATCAGCATCCCCTCGGGGCCCGTGGTCGCCATCTCGAACCAGAGGCGGGCCACCGCGCGGGCGACGGTGCTGCGCGCCGGTTCCTCCCCGGGCAGGAAGGAAAGGAACAGCCGGTCGGCCTTGCCGACATAGGCGGCCAGCATCCCGTTCACCAGCACGACCCGCGCGCCGACCGAGCGCGTGGGGCCGCGCCCCGATTCGGATGATGCAGCGGGCCACCGCAGCACGGCCCCGTACGGGTTGGCGGGGTCGGTTGCGGCCAGCAGTACCGCCTGGGGTTCTTCGGGCTCGTCACGCAGCGAGCGCAGCAGGTCAACCGCGCCGGGCAGCGCGAACTGCGCGGCACCAAGCCCGCCGACGAAGTAGCCGCGGCGCACGCGCCCGGCGTCCTCCATTGCCTTCAGCACCTGGTAGATGGCGCTGAAGCCGCCCGGCAGGTTTTCGACCGCGACGACCTCGCGGGTGACGATTCCGTGCCTCGTGAGCAGCTGGGTGGCCATGTCGCTGGCCCAGGCGGTAGCCGTTCGCTTGCCGGCCGCCGGCGGTCGGGGGACGAGCGACCAGCGCCCCTCGGCGCGTGGCGGCGTCAGGCGCCGCGACCGGAACGGCGCCGGATCGGGGCGCCGCCTGCGGCGCTCGGGCGGCTGCGTGAAGGCACGCAGCGCCCGGAACGAATCGTTGGTGGCCACGCCCATCCAGGCGAGATCCCAGAGACGGTCCACCGTTTCAACGGGGTAGCCGCCGCCGCACGACTCGTGGATGGCGGCGAAGAACGAGGCGCCGGCTCGCGACAGGAACTCGACGATCCGGCGTGCCCTGTCGTCGAGATCGGGTTCGCCGTTGACGGGTGGCAGCAGGCGCGGAAGGTGGTCCGTGAGGTACAGCGCCAGGCGGCCATCGCGCTCCCCGAGGGACTCGAGCCCGACCCACGCGATCTCTCCCGCGCTGCACAGGGCGTCCAGCTGCGACGGTTCGAAGTCCGACAGGCGCGCCGGCAGGATCTCCCGCTCGAGCAGCGATGCCGCCAGCGGCAGGCCCTGCAGCTGCTCCACCACGTCGAGCAGGGCGTCGAGCCCACGGCGTGGTGCGGTGACGCCGTGCCAGGCGACCGAAAGACGTCCGAGCGCCGCGGCGCTGACAGGCTCGACCTGCCGCCTCAGGCGTGCGAGCGACCGCTGCCGGATCTGGCGCAGGACGTCGCTCTCGCACCACTCGCGTCCGCGCCGGCCGGGCCTGAAGGCGCCCTGGAGCACGCGGCCCCGCGCCGCGAGACGGGTCAGCGCAGCCTCGACGGTGCGAGGGGCCAGGCCGAAGCGCGCGGCCACCTCTTCGATGGTGAAGGGGCCGTGCGTCCTCGCAAAACGGAGCACGAGATCGCCGGCCGGATCGGCCACCGCCCGGAGCAGTGCCTCGGGAAGCCCTGGCGGGAGCGGCGCCCCGAGCGCGTCGCGGTAGCGTGCGGCATCCTCGACGGCAATCCACCTCGGCTCGCCGCCAACCGTCACGCGCACCGCCCGTCGTGCGCCGGCAAGGCGCTCGATGCCGTTCGCCACCTCCGGCGCTTCGCATCGTGTCTCCAGCTCCGCCTCCGAGAGGTCGCCGATCCGAAGCAACAGATCGTGCACCCCGTCCTCGCTTCGCGCGCGGTAGCCCGGCGCCGTGCGCTGCAGCTGACCCTCGACCTCGTCGATCACGGCCGGGTCGAGCAGCTCGCGCAGCTCGACGTCGCCCAGCAGGTCGCGCAGCTGCGCCTGGTCCACCAGCAGCGCCTGCGCTCGGCGCTCGGCCAGCGGGGCGTCGCCGTCGTAGAGGAAGTTCGCGGTGTACGAGAAGAGGATCGAGGCGGCAAAGGGCGAGGGCGACTCGGTGTCGGCGGTCACGACGCGGGTTGTGCGGTTCGCCACCCGCGAGAGCACCTCGACCAGCGCGGACACGTCGAACTGGTCGCGCAGGCACTCGCGGTAGGTCTCCAGGATTGCCGGGAACGAGCCGAACCGCGCCGCCACCGCCAGCAGGTCGGACGCCCGCTTGCGCTGCTGCCAGAGCGGCGTTCGCGCCCCCGGCCGCCGGCGGGGAAGCAGCAGCGCCCGCGCCGCCACCTCGCGGAAGCGTGCCGCGAAGAGGGAGGTTCCGCCCAACCGCTCGAGCAGCAGGCGCTCGGCTTCGTCCGCGGGCGGCAGCAGCCACAACGGATCGGGCGGTTCGTCGGTATCCGGAAACCGGACGACGAACCCATCGTCCGACCACATGGTCTCGACGTCGATCCCGCGCAGCTCGCGCACGCGGGCTTCGGCCACCATCGCCCACGGCGCCAGCACCTGGCCGCCGAACGGCGCCAGGAGGCAGACACGCCAGTCACCCAACTCGTCGCGGCTTCGCTCGATGACGATCGTCCGGTCGGTGGGGACGGCCCGGGTTGCCGCCTGCTGGTCGGCGAGATACGCGAGCAGGTTCTCGGCGGCGAGACGATCGAGATCGTGTTCGCGCGTGAGGCGGGCCAGCGCCGCGGACCGCGGCATCTCGAGCAGCTCGCGGACCAGCGCTCCCACCTCGAGGCCCAGCTCGAGCGGGCGGCCCGGCCGGTCGCCCTTCCAGAAGGGCATCTTGCCGGGCTCGCCGGGGGCGGGAGAGACGAGCACCCGGTCGTGCAGGATCTCCTCGATCCGCCACGTCGAGGCGCCCAGGACGAAGGTCTCGCCGACGTGCGATTCGAAGACCATCTCCTCGTCCAGCTCGCCCACCCGCGCGGTGCCCTTCGGGGCGCCCGCGAGGAACACGCCGTACAACCCGCGGTCGGGGATCGTCCCGGCGTTGGCAATGGCCACGCGCGACGCGCCCTGCCGCGCGGTCAGCGTCCCGGCCAGGCGGTCCCACGTCACGCGCGGCCGCAGTTCCGCGAAGTCGTCCGACGGGTACCGGCCCGACAGCATGTCGAGCACCCCCTCGAACGCCGCGCGCGACAGGGAGGCGTAGGGGGCGGCGCAGCGCACCGTGGCGAACAGCTCCTCCACGTCCCACGGCTCGACGGCGACGGCCGCGACGATCTGCTGGGCCAGAACGTCGAGCGGGTTGCGCGGGTAGCGCGTCGCCTCGATCTGGCCGCGGTGCATCGCGCGCGTCACCGCAGCCGCGGCCACCAGGTCGCCCCGGTACTTGGGGAAGATGACCCCCTCGCTGACTGCATCCACCTGGTGGCTGGCGCGCCCGATGCGCTGCATGCCGCTCGCGACCGATGGCGGCGCCTCGATCTGGATGACGAGGTCCACCGCCCCCATGTCGATGCCCAGCTCGAGCGACGAGGTGGCCACCAGCGCCGGGATGCGGCCGGCCTTCAGCGCGTCCTCGATCTCGATCCGCTGCTCGCGGGCGAGCGAGCCGTGGTGGGCCCGGGCCATCGTCTCGCCCGCCAGCTCGTTGATCGCGGCCGCAAGACGTTCGGCGAGGCGGCGGCTGTTCGCAAAGAGCAGCGTCGTGCGGTGGGCGCGGATCAGCTCCAGCAACCGCGGGTGGATGCTCGACCAGATGGAGGGAGCCGCCGGCCCCTGCGCCGTGGGCCCGCTCGAAATCTCGACCGGCTTCGCCAGCCTCGCCAGGTCCTCGACGGGCACCTCCACCCTGAGCGCCAGCCTCTTCGGCTGTCGGGCGTCCACGATGGTGACGGGACGGTAGGGCACCTCGCCCCGCGCAGACGCGAACTCGGCCTGGAGGTCAGCGGTGATCCGCTGGGCGTCAACCTCGCGGCGCTGCGCGGCGGCGCGGTTCGGACGACGGGACGGCGGCCGGCGCCGCTCGGCACCGCCGAGAAAGCGCGCCACCTCCTCGAGCGGCCGCTGGGTTGCCGACAGCCCGATGCGCTGCAGCCGGCGGCCGGCCAGCGCCTCGAGACGCTCGAGCGACAGCGCGAGATGCGCGCCGCGTTTGGTCGGCACGAGGGCGTGGATCTCGTCCACGATCACCGTCTCGACGCTGGCGAGCGCCTCGCGCGCGCGGCCGGTCAGCATCAGGTACAGCGACTCGGGCGTGGTGATCAGGATGTCGGCCGGCTCGCGGACGAAGCGGGCCCGCTCGGTCGAGGGGGTGTCGCCGGTGCGAACCAGCGCGGCCGGCACGCGGTACGCCTCGCCCCTCGCAGCGGCAAGGTTGGCAATGCCGGCGATTGGCGCCCTCAGATTGCGCTCGACGTCCACGGCCAGTGCCTTGAGCGGCGAGACGTAGAGCACCCGGCACCGCCGGGCCGGCTCGGGCTCGGGCGCGAACATCACCCGGTCGATGGCCCAGAGGAACGCCGCCAGCGTCTTCCCGCTGCCGGTGGGGGAGAGGATCAGCGTTGACTCGCCCCGCGCGATGGCAGGCCAGCCGAGCGCTTGCGGCCGCGTGGGCTTGCCGAAGGAGGAGGTGAACCAGTCGGCAACAGCCGGGTGGAAGAGGGAGAGGGGCACGGGGGGATCTTAATCCGGGTCGTGCAGGAGGTGCAGAAGGGCTTGCCGCGCCGAAGCCGCGAGCGCAGCGAGCGTTTGGCGGAGGCGGGTGCAGGGGTGCTGGAGGGGCGGTGCTGGAGGTGCGGGAGCCACCTAGCCCCTGGCCCCTTTCTTCTCCACCACCCGCAGGCAGGCCTGGCCGAGGTAGATCTCGTCGCCGTCGCGCAGGCGGACGCCGCGCGACGCCCCCGAGGGCACGGAAATCGTCTCTCCGCCCCTGAACACCCGCGTGCCGTACGAGCTGCGATCGTCGAAGATCCGGATCTCGCCCGACGGCGCCACGCGAAGGTGGGCGTGCGCTCGCGAGACGGTCTGGTTGACCGGGTCGTCGGAGTCTTCGAACACCACCTGGTTGCGCCGGACGACGCGACGGTCGCGGTCGAGCACGTCGGCCTGGCGCCCGATGTTGATCCGCTCGCCGCGCACCGGGAAGCTGCGGCGCGAGGCGGTGCCCTTCACGAGGACCAGCTGCGTGACGGTTTCCGCGGCGGCAGACGGCGCGGCCACCGCCTGGGGCGTGCTCTCGACCCGCTCGCCCACGACATGCCAGGCGCGGGCGGGAGGCCACGCGGCCGCACGCCTGCGAACGAGCTGCAGCTTCACCTGCAGGTCGTCGGGGACGCTGCATCCTCCCTCGCGAAGCCGTTCGCGGATCGCGGCCAGCATCTCGGCGTCACCGCCGAGCACCGCCTGCGCGGCGGCCCGCGCCGCGCTGTCGGAGGCGAGAACCTGGATCCGCAGCCGGTTGTACGGGAAGACGCGGCGCGACCGGCCCGCCGCCTTCACCATGTCCTCCACGTCGTCCAGGATGCCGCGGCGCACCTCCACCGGTTCGGGCGGCAGGTCGTCGCGCCGCGACAGCTGCTGAAGGCGCCTCTCGAGGCGGGTCATCTTGTCGAGAATGCTCATCCTGCGTCCCGAACCTGAATCCCGAATCCCGACTCCTGACTCCTGAATCCTGAATCCCGAATCCCGAATCCTACTTGACAATCCCCAGGTCCCTGGCGGCCGTCACCAGGCCCGCGGCCACCGGGGCGGCGGTGCGGCCTCCATAGCCGCCGTTCTCGACGATCACGGCGTACGCGATCCGGCTGCCGGTCCCGCCGTAAGGGGCGAACCCCACGAACCACGCGTGCGACGGTGCGTCGGCCACCTCGGCGGTGCCGGTCTTGCCCGCCATCGGGGGGACGATCTTGGCGAGGCTGCGGCCGGTTCCCTCGGTCACGACGCGGCGCATCGCGCGGGCCAGCAGCGCGGCGTGTTCTGGCGACAGCACCTCGCGCCCTCCCTCGGCCGGCTCGGCTTCGCCGGCCGTCCAGCGGATGTCGGGCATGCGGCCCTGGTTGCCGATCGTGGCCGCCACCCGGGCCATCTTCAGCGGGGAGGCCAGCACGTGCCCCTGTCCGTACGCGGCGAAGGGCAGCGTGTCGCGGACCTGCGACGCGCTCTCCGGCTGCCCCAAGGGGATCTCGAACTGGGCCGCCGCGTCCTGGAGCGCCGGGCCGCCAAGCGCGAGGCCCAGCTGTGCGAAGTACGCGTTGCACGAGACGATGAGACCGCGCTCGAGATTCACCGCCCCGTGCGCGGTCCGATCCTGCACGTCGTCCCTGATGGGCCGTCCACATCCCGGGATCCGCTGGCCGACGCGCCCTCCGGGGAGCGGCACGCAGGTGAAC
>JARKSS010000463.1 GCA_029974175.1 Vicinamibacterales bacterium | reverse complement strand
CAACACCGCGCCCAGCGCGTGGCGCGGCGGGTAGTGCCACTCGGCCGGCTCGGTGTAGACGAGGCCGTCCTCGAGGCGAACCGCCCGCTCGAGGTGCGCGATGGCTTTGTCGTACTGCTTGCGGGCCGCCGCAATCTCACCCGCCAGCACCTCCGGCGCGATCTCCAGGATGGCGCGCGCGGTGTTCGGCGAGAAGAGCGGCTCGTCGAGCACCTTGTCGTTCGAAGCGAGCGCCTGCCGCACCAGCTCCAGCTCGCGTTCGGCCTCCGCCAGCTGCCCTTTCCCGAGGAATGACAGCCCCCGCGCGTAGTGCCAGATCCCTCGCATGAAGGTCTGACCCTGCGGCGGCTCCTTCTCGCGAAGCATCTCGTCCCACCGGTGGAAGCGCGTGAGCGCGAAGTACGGGACGATGCGGAAGCCGGCAAGCATCGGTATCTCTTCGAGCGCCCTGTCGTCAATCTTCGACGCCACCTCGCGTGCCGCCTGGATCGCCCGCGCGCCCTGGCCGTCCATCTGCGCCGCGAACCAGAGGAAGTGGATGTTGTGCGGGTAGTACGCCATCGGGTACAGGCCCTGCGCGCGGCACTGCGTGATGTAGTCCTCGTCTGCCAATATCGCCAGCTCGTTGCTGCGCACCGCGTCGGCATAGCGGCCGATGCGTTGGTAGATGTGGGACGGCATGTGGACGAGGTGGCCGGCGGCCGGGGCCAGCGTGAGCAGCGTGTCGGCAGCCGCCTCGGCCTTCGCGGCTTCGGTCGTCGGCTCCATGAGGTGGATGTAGAAGTGAAGCGCGCCAGGGTGACGCGGGTTCCTCTGGATCACCGACTCGAGCAGCCGTTTGACCTCGAGCGTGCCCTCGTAGGGCTGGCCGTCACGCATCCAGTAACCCCAGGGCCTGAGGTCCATCACGGCCTCGGCGTACAACGCCGCCGCGTCGAGGTCGTCGGGGAATTGCTCGGCCACCCGCTTCATGGCCGCGGCATAGGCCCAGTCGCGCTCCTTGCGATCCTCCGGCCGTCCCGAATAGCGCTCCGCGAGGGCGTCGATGTACGCCTGCTCGCGCGGCGAAGCGTTCCCCTTCCGGGTCAGCGCCTCTTTCACGAGGGCAAGGGCCCGCGGCTCGTCGGCCGGATCCATCGGCGCGTTGATGTTCGGCCCGATGACGAGAGCCTGGCCCCAGTAAGCCATCGCGCACTCGGGATCGAGCCGTGCCGCTTCGCGAAACGACCGCGCCGCCTCGGCGTGGTTGAAGCCGTAGGCAAGGTTGAGCCCCTGGCTGATGAAACGGGCCGCCTCGGGCGAGCGCGTCGTGACCGGGAAGGTATGGTTGCCGAGGTTCAGCAAGCGCGGCGCCAGCGCGCCGCTGGGCGCCGGCTTGTCGCCCTCCTCGGCGTGTGCGTAGTGCTGGTGGGACTGTGCGAAGCTTCCGGCGGGGAACACCGCCAGCGTGAAGGCAAGGCTGAAGGCGGAGATGGTGTGGGGGCGCATCGTCTCCTACTCTGCGAGGTTAGTTGTTAGTTCTTAGTTGTTAGTTTTGGTTCTCAGTTCTTGGTTCTCAGTTCGTTGAGCTGCTCGCCCACCCGCTCGGGGCGGTACGTTGGCAGCCTCAACAGGTGGGTCGTCACCCTGATGGCCACCGCGAGCAGCAGCGCGCGGCCCCACCACACGCCCACGGCCGTGGCGGCGGTGATTGCGAGCGCAATCCAGAGCGTCGCGATCGTCACGACCTTCTCGGTGAGCGAAAGGCCGCGGCCGCTCCGGTAGTTCTCGATGTACGACCCGAAGACGCGGTTGCCGAGCAGCCAGCGATGGAAGCGCGGCGAACTGCGAGAGAAGAAGTACGCCGCCAGCAACAGGAACGGCGTGGCCGGCATCAGCGGCAGGATGATGCCGAGCACCCCCAGGCCGGTGGCGGCGAACCCGGTTGCGGTGAAGAGAAGGCGCCGCACGCGCGACATGCCGGCTGGTGGTTCCACTCGGCTCATTGTCGCACGATCCCCAACCCCACCCACAAAGCCCGGCCCATCCCGTCGATGCCCGAACCGTGCACGCGGTAGGCTTCGTCGAACAGGTTCACCAGGCCCACGTGCAGGGAGACGCCCCTGCCGAGCGGCCGGCCCGCGTAGAGGTCGAGCACGTGCCAGCCGTCGGTCCCGTCCGGGCCGATGCGGTGATCGGAGATGTCGCCCGGCGCCAGGCGCCGCTGCGCGGCCGCAACCCTCCACTGCCCTTCCACGAACAGGTCGTCGGGGCCAGACCACCGCAGCGACAGCAGGCCGTTGAGCGGCGGGATGCGGCGCATCGGCTGCCCGCTCGAGGGTTGGTGCCCGTAGGTGTAGCTCACGTGCGCGGCGGCATGCAGCGAGGCCGCCAGGGTTGCCTCGGCTTCGGCCTCGACCCCGCGGACGAACGCGCGCGCGACGTTGGCCTTCTGGTAGACACGCTGCCCTTCCAGGTACTGGCTGTCGTTGTAGGACGAGGGAACGCGGTCGATCAGGTCGCGAAGGCTCGTACGAAATGCCGCCGCCGAGAAGGCCACGCGTCCGACGCGGGCCCGGAAGCCTGCCTCGTAGCCGATGGCGCGCTCGGGCGACAGGTTCGGTGACGGGACCTCGATCCCGTAGTCGAACAACCCCAGCGTGCTGACATCGTCCACGTTCGGCGCCCGGAACGACTGCGAGACCGATCCAACCAGCTGGAAGCCGGGGGTGAGGCGATAGCTTGCCGCCACCGATCCCACCGTGGCCGACGGCGACAGGTCGATGGACCCGAACGTCGAATCGTCCGCAGTCACGTTGTAGCGGCTGTGCCGCGCACCGATGTCCAGGTGCAGTGGCCCGTGGCTCCACGATCCGGTGACGAATGCATCCGCGGACGAGGCCCGCGAGTCATCGGGGTAGAGCCCCCGCTTGAGGACCTCGGAGCCGGCTAACGTGTCGCGATCGCGCCGCCAGCTGCCGATCGAGTCGCGGTAGATGTCGGTCCCCACCAGCAGCGTCCACCCGCGAACGGGCCGCGTCTCGGCGCTGAGGGTTGCCCCCAGCGTCCGCACCGTGTCCTGTTCGACGATCAGCATCGACGAACCGCGCGTCTGGCGTTCGCGGCGCTCCCTCGAACGGTGCCACGAGAGCCCGGCGTCCACCCGCGCGAACGGCCCCGATCCGGGGAACCACTCCCAGGTGCCGCTTGCCAGCTGGCGCACCTGCGGGTCGAACGAGTAGCGCGCGAATCCGCGCTGCGCGACCTGGTCCCAGCGCGGCACGTCGTCCTGGTGGAGGTGCTGGTACGACACCGAGAGCAACGAAGAGCGGCCCAGCCTGACGACGCCCGACGCGTCCCCTGCCAGCTCGTCGTAGCCCGAGGGGGACTCGACACCGAGCGATCCGCCAGCCACGAGGTCGCCGAAGCGGCGCACCGACACGCCGCCGCGCACGGCCGCCGAAGACGACGACAGCTCGGCGTCGGCGCGGCCGCCCTGCTCCATCCCGCCGGTCATCCACTTGCCCGAGACACCGCCCGACACCCGCACCGGGCCGCTGCTCAGCCGGGCCCGCCGGGTCACCAGGTTGATGACGCCGCCAATCGCGTCGCTGCCGTACAGCACCGAGCCCGACCCGCGCAGGACCTCCACCCTCTCCAACGACGAGGGATCGATGGTCGCCAGGTATTGATTCGGCCCGTAGCGGAACGTGCTGTTGTTGAGGCGAACGCCATCCACCAGCACCAGCACCTGGTTGCCGAGGAGGCCGCGGACGTACGGGGATCCCGATCCGTGGTTCGTCTTCTGCAGCAGGACGCCCGGCAGGTCGGCGAGCGCCTCGGGGGTTGACCGCGGCATCCGCTCGTCGAGCTGCTCGCGGTCGAGCACCGTGATGGCGCGCGGCGAGCCGGCGGCCGGCTGCTCGACCCGCGCCGCGGTCACGACGAGGTGTTCCTCGTGGCGGAGCACGGCCGGCTCGAGGCGCAGCTCGTGCGGGGTGCCGGGCTCGTCGCCGACGCGAACGCGCACGACCAGGGGCCGAAAACCTTCGGCCCGCACGCGGAGGACGTGCTCGCCGGGAGGCAGTTCGATCGCGAACCCGCCGTCGGTGCCGGTCGTGGTCTCGGGGACGACGGCCGCGCCCGCGACGTTGACGGTGGCACCGGCAATGGGAGTGCCGCCATCGACCCGTAGCACGCGTCCCTTCACCGCGACGGTATCGGCCGCGGCGAGGGGCGCAAGGAGGATTCCGACAAAGAAGGAAACGAAGAGGGTTCCGAGCTGTCTCACGTTCCGCATCCGGTGGGGCTGTTAATCAGAACGACAGAAGGTACCACAGAGTGCCGCCCGGCCGCGACCGGGACCGGGAACCGGGTAGACGTCTTGAGCGCCCAAGCGAGCCCGCCCCCCGCTCGGTTGCAGGCGAATGGCACGCGAGGCCTCGCGCAGGCGTCGCGGGGCGAAGCGGGGCCCGGCGCAGCCTCCTGCGAGACGCCCGTCGCGGGCCGCGAGCCTGTCGGCTGCCGGCTGCTACGTCGTAATCGGCACGCCGAAGCGGCGCACGAGGTTCTCGACCTCGTTCCGCAGGAACGCGAACGACGGGATCACGAACAGGAGGTCCTGCATCCGCGAGGGGTCGTAGTCGGTCTCGATCACCTCGTCGGTGACGAACGGGCGGCGCTCGACGTTCGACGACAGCGAGTTCGGGATCTCGCCGATCGAGGAGAGGATGCCTGCCCCGAACACCTTCGTCTCACCCGCCTCTTCGATCAGCCCGAACTCGATCGAGAACCAGCTCAGGCGCTTGAGTGCCAGCACCTTGTCGCCCGTGGGAACCGCCACCGCCGCCCGCCCAATCTGCGTCAGCAGCGCCGCGTAGTCATGGTTCACGAGCGGCGGCACGTGGCCGAGGCAGTCGTGGATCATGTCGGGTTCGGGCGTGAACTCGGGCTTCGACCCGTGCCGGATGAACTGGGTGACGGGGAACCCGCGATCCGCGATGTAGGTGTAGAAGGTCCGGTAGGGGATCGGCCCCTCGGCAGGCACCAGGTGCATCCCGCTGATCCCCTGCAGCTGCTGGCTGAGCGTGCGCAACTGCGGGATTCGGTCCTCGCTGATCCGCAGGTCTCGCTTGGCTTTGAGGTAGATTGAGCTGGCGTAACGGTGGTGCAGCTCGTCGAGGCGCGGGGTCACCTCGCGCCAGATCCGCTGCTCCTCGTCGTTGTAGTCGATGATCGGCGGCGGCTCGTTCCGGAGCCGCGCTTCGCGGCAGATCGCGAAGAGGGCGCGGCGCCGCTCGACGTAGACCTCGTCGCCCAGGCCCGGGTGTCCGGCCTCGAGCTCCAGCTCGGTCGCGTCGGGCGGGTTGGCGTAGATGTCGTTGGGGTCGCCCGTGCCCGGCGGGATGGCAGTCGTGGGGGCCTGCTGCTCCATGCCGTCCTCCTGTCAGGATTGCCCTCAGTTGCAGGATACTATGGGGGAATCCCCATGAGCCACCTGGTCATCGCCATTTCGCGGCAGTTCGGCAGCGGCGGCGCCGAGGTCGGCCACGCGCTGGCCCGCACGCTCGGCATCCGGTATGCGGACCGCGACATTCTCGAGCAGGCGGCCCGCATGCTGGGCAGGGATCATCGCGAGCTGGAAGGGCTCGAAGAGCGCGTCGCCAGCCTGTGGGGGCGCGCCGCGGGCATCCTTTCGATGGGGGCCCCCGAGGGTCCCTACGTCATGCCGGCCCTCCTCCCCGCCGGCGAGGACGATCTCTTCCTGGTGGAGAGCCAGATCATCCGGGAGACTGCCGCACGCGAAGACGCGGTGATCGTCGGCCGCGGCGCCTTCTGGCTGCTGCGCGAGCACCCGCGGCTGGTCAGCGTCTTCCTGCACGCACCGGAACCCTGGCGCGTCCAGCGGGTTGCCGCGCGCCGCAACCTCCCCGAGGACCAGGCGCGGACCCTCGTCCGCGAGGTGGACCAGCAGCGCTCGCGCTTCATCCAGTCGCTGAAGCCAGGCGCCCACAGCGACGCACGCTGCTACCACCTCTGCCTCGACACGTCGATCGTCGGCATCGATACTGCCGTCGAGCTGATCGCCGCCATCGCCGCCAAGCGCTGACGGCACAAAACTCGCGGCCTCTTCCCTCCGTCTAACCGAGAGTGCCCCGACTGTATTGATCCGCCCCATCCGGCAGGAGTGCGCCCATGCTCTCAGACCTCCGGCAAGCGGCCCGTTCGCTGTTCCAGGGCTTGGGTTTCGCGTTGACCGCCCTGGCCACGCTTGCGATCGGCATCGGCGCCAACACCGCCGTGTTCGGGCTGGTCAACCAGCTCCTGCTCAACCCGCCGGGGATTGCCGAGCCGGAGCGGGTCGTCGCGATCCGCGCCGCGTACGACGGGCTCGGGATGAAGAGTATCTCCATCTCCGCCCCTGACTTCGCCGACGTGCGAGACCGGACCGACACCTTCGAGTCGGCCGCCATCGTCAGCGGCACGGCGCTGAATTATGCGGGCGGAGGGGTGACCGAGCGGCTCGACGGCGCGTCGGTCTCGCAGCAGTGGTTCGACGTGCTCGGCGCGCGGCCCGCGCTTGGCCGCGTCTTCACCCCGGAGGAGGACCGCGAGAACGCAAGCCCGGTGGTCATCCTCGCCGACGCCACCTGGCGGCGCCTCTTCGAGGCCGACCCGGCCATCCTCGGGCAGACCATCGAGCTCAACAAGAAACCGCACCGGGTCATCGGCGTCATGCCCCCCTCCTTCCGCTGGCCGGGCGGCGTGGAGGCGTGGGTGCCGCTGCAGCTGCCGGCGCAGGAGTTCACCCCCAACTTCCGCTTCAACGAGCACCTCCTGGGATTCGCGCGCACCCGCCCGGGAGTCAGCGCCGAGGCGGCCGACGCCGTGGTGCGCCTCATGGCCGACCGCTTCAAGGCGGGCACCGACGACCTGGCGGTCTTCGCCCGCAACTCGGGGTGGCGGATGTTCGCCGTGCCGGCCCGCACCTTCATCGCGGGCAACACCCGCGTGCCGCTGCTCGTCCTGCTTGGCGCGGTCGGCTTCGTGCTGCTGATTGCGTGCTCGAACATCGCGGGCCTGATGCTGGCGCGGAATGCGGCCCGCACCCGCGACCTGGCCATTCGCGCGGCGCTCGGCGCCTCGCGCGGGCAGCTGCTGCGGCTCACGCTGCTCGAAAGCGTGATCCTGGCGGCGGTGGGCGCGATCGCGGGCCTGGCCGTCGCCTACTTCGGCATGCGCACGCTGCTCGTGCTCGCGCCAGAGCGCTCGGTCGTCGGCCTCGCCCCGCGCATCGACCTGCAGGTGCTGGGCTTCACCGCCGCCGCCACCATCCTCTCGGCGCTGCTCTTCGGCCTGGCGCCCGCCTGGCAATCAGCACGAACGGCGGCGTTCGGCGCCCTCAAGACCAGCGGGCGCGCCGCAGCCGGCCCCGGCGGACAGCGCCTCCGATCGCTCCTCGTGGCCGCCGAGACTGCGCTTGCCGTGATCCTGCTGGTTGGCGCGGGCCTGTTCCTGCGCAGCCTGGGCCGGCTCCAGCAGGTGACGCCCGGCTTCGACGCGCGAGGCGTCATGACCGCGACGACGGTCCTGCCCGAGGCGGCCTACCCCGATCCCGGCCGCCATGCCGACTTCTTCACGCAGGTCGTCGAAACGCTCTCGGCCACGCCGGGGGTAACCGCCGCGGGCATTGGCTTCCCCATCCCGTTCAGCGGCGGCAACTCGAGCGGCTCGTTCTCAATCGAGGGCCGGCCGGTGCAACCGGGCGACCCCGGCCCGCACGCAGACCTTCGCTCGGTGACGCCGGGCTACTTCAAGGCGATGGGCATCGGCCTGGTGGCCGGCCGCCTCTTCGGCGACCAGGACCGTTCGACAAGCGTCGCGGTCATCGACGAGAACCTGGTACGCCAGTACTGGCCGGGCCAGAACCCGATCGGTCAGCGGGTTCGGGGTGGCGGACCCGACTCGGAGTGGACGACGATCATCGGCGTCGTTCGCCACGTGAAACACTCGTCGCTTTCGGACGACGGGGACAAGGGGGTGGCGTACTTCCCGTTCTGGCAGCGCCCGCTTCCCTTCGCGACGATCGTCGCCAAGACGGCGGGCGATCCCGCGCTGCTCGTGGGGCCGATCCGCGACGCCGTGCGCCGGATCGATCCGGCCCAGCCCGTCGGACGCCTTCGCTCGATGGAATCGCTGGTGGCCTCATCGCTGGCTCCCTCGCGGTTCCTGACCCGCATTGTCAGCTTCTTTGCCGCGGTGGCCCTCGGCCTGGCGGCGCTCGGCCTGTTCGGCGTCATCAGCTACACCACCGCGCGGCGGACGCAGGAGATCGGCTTGCGGATGGCGCTCGGCGCGCAGTTGGGAGCGGTGCGCGGGATGGTGGTCGCCCAGGGCCTCCGCCTTGCCGGCATCGGCGTGGCCGTCGGCCTGGTGGCCGCGGTCGTCCTTGGCCGCCTGCTCGCGTCGGAACTCTACGAGGCACCCGCCGTGGACGTGCCGACGCTGGCCGTCACCGTCGGAATCCTGATCGCGGTGACGCTGGCTGCCAGCTACCTGCCGGCCCGCCGCGCCTCGCGCATCGACCCCCTGGTCGCGCTGCGCGAGGAATGAGTGACTTCACAGAAGGGGATTCACCGCGGAGACGCAGAGTGCGCAGAGGCTTCCTCGTAATGATTGACCACTCGCTTGATTCCAGTCTTGAGGACCGGGACGTTGAAGTTGATGAGGAGCCCAAGTGACCATCCGCCCAACTTCAAGTAGCTGAGCATCTGGGCTGTGTGGATCGGATCGAATCGCTCCACGGATTTCAGTTCGACAGGTATCCGTCCATCCACGAGCAGGTCGAGCCTGTAGCCGCAGTCCTGGCGCAGGCCCTTGTAACGCAGTGGCAGTGGATGCTGCCGCTCGAAGGGAATACCTCGATGACCCAACTCGCACGAGAGGCACTCTTCACAGGCCGACTCGAGCAGACCTGGCCCGAGGGCCCGATGCACCTCGGTCGGCGCCCCGATGATTTCCTTGGTGAGAGCATCGAAACCCTTTCCGCTTCCTCTTTGCGATCTGTGGCCTCTCTGCAGTGATCCTGCCCATGAGATAGTAGAAGCAGCGACCGTTCATGTCCAACTCCAACCGGGTGGTTATGTTCCTGCTCATCGTCCTCGGCGTCTGGACCCTGATGCACTTCTATGTCGGCTGGCGGTTGTGGGCGCTCCCGGTGTCTGCGCCGGCAACGTGGCGTCGCGGGTTGCTGATCGGCGGCCTGCTGCTGTGGGTCAGCTTCCCTCTCGGCCAGGTGCTCGCGCGAAACGTCGGGCGCGTCGGCCTGCCGATTGAACTGGTTGGCTCGGTCTGGCTTGGCGTGCTGTTCCTTCTCTTCTTCTGGCTGCTGGTGGCGGACCTCGTCACCGGCTTCGGCTGGCTGCTGCCCTCGCTCTCCGTGCCGGCGCGGAAGCTGGCCGCCGGCACCGCCCTCGTCTTCAGCGCCATCGCGCTCGTCCAGGGGTTTCGCGCGCCAATCGTCAACGAGCACACCGTTCGCATCCCCACGCTTCCGCCCCAGCACGACGGCCTGCGCATCGTCCAGCTCACCGACCTGCACCTCGGGCCGATCCTGCGCGAGGGCTGGGTGGAAGGGCGGCTGCAGCAGATCGCGGCCCTCAATCCCGATCTCGTTGTCATCACCGGAGACCTGGTGGACCAGGATGCCGTGCTCTCGGTCCCGCTTGCCCCGCTGTTCCGCCGCATCCAGGCACCGCTCGGGGTGTACGGCGTCACGGGCAACCACGAGTACTACGCGGGCTTCGAGAAGTCGCTCGAAGTGTTCGAATCGGCGGGGATCACGCTGCTGCGCGACAGGGCCCGCGAGGTGGCGCCCGGCCTCGTGATTGCCGGCGTGGACGACCTCACCGTCCGCCGTCAGTTCGGGCTGGACGGCCAGCCGGTCATCCGCGCCCTGGAGGGGCGGCCGCCCGGCACAACCATCTTCCTGTGCCACAGCCCGCTCGACGTCGAGCGCGCGGCATCGCTCGGCGCCGACCTGATGCTCTCGGGCCACACGCACGACGGCCAGATCTGGCCCTTCAGGTACTTCGTTCGCCTGGCCTACCCGCGGGTGGTGGGACGCTACGACGTCAACGGCATGGCGCTGATCGTCTCGCGCGGCACCGGCTTCTGGGGTCCGCCGATGCGGCTCTTCAAGCGGTCGGAGATCGTGGTGGTGACGCTGACTAGGGGCTAGGGGCGGGGCTAGGGGCTAGCCTAGCCCCTAGCCCTACCTCAGCTTCACCGTGGCCAACGCCGCCAGCGCGAGGATTCCCGAGACAATCCAGAGGCGGATCACCACCTTGGTCTCGGCAAGTCCCGTGTGCTGCATCTGGTGGTGGAACGGGGCGCGGTAGAAGATCCGTCGGCCGAGCCACTTGATCCCGATCTTGTCCTGGATCTGCGAGCTGGCCGCCTCGACGACGAAGAGGCCGCCGAGGATCAGGAACAGCGCCTCCTGCT
>JARKSS010000440.1 GCA_029974175.1 Vicinamibacterales bacterium | reverse complement strand
AGGACGACGGACCGTGACGCGGCCGCGGCGCGCGCGACCGCGTCGAGCTGCGCCCCGCTGGCAGCCGCGAGGCCGGCCGAGAACACCGCGACGACCTTGCGGCCGGGCACGGCCGCAAGCGAGTCGAACAGCGACGCCATCGCGCGCAGCGTATCGAAGCCCTCGAACGCGTCGGCCACGGGCGACGCGGGCCCAGTACGGGGATCGAACTTGATTTGGGGTTCGGGCTTCAACCCCGACATCGTGGCCTGCTCGGACGCGTCGGTCGGAATCGCGGCCTGCGCCTGCACCGCCGCCGGCTCCAGGCGCCCGGTGACGCGGGCGAGCGCGGCCCGGACCTCGGCCCGCTCGAGCGCAAAGCTCAAGAGAGCGGCCGGCGCCATCGGGAGGGTGACCACCGCCACGCGATCGTTGAGGCCGAGCCGGTCCATGAACAGCCCCGCGGCCTGCACGATCGCCCGCTCGTCGCCGCGCAGGAGCGACGACTGATCGACGACGACGAGCACCGTGCGCGAGAGTTCGGCCGCGAATTCGATCCCGCCGGATCCGTCTGCCCGCGACGCCGCTTCGGCCGCGGCGCCCGGCCCCCGGCTCACCCGCCGGACCCACAGGACGGGCCGCCGGGTGCCGTCGACCGTCACGATGAAATCGCCGGCGTCCAGGCCCTCGACGAAGCGGCCGTTTCGATCTGCTACGGTGACATCGAGGGTCGCCGGCGCTGGCTCGGCACCCTGGCGCGAGGCAACAGCCGGGCCCTCGGCGGCCAGAAGAACGGCTGCGGCGAGCGATGCGAACAACGTTGTCGGCATCATTGGCGTCGAAAGGCGAACAACGCCACGTCTGCGTAGTCGTACGTATCGGGGGAGGCGAAGCGCGCGACGTGGAAGCGGCGGCGGCCGATTCGGCGGCGGATGGCGGCCTCGCCGGCCGCGTACCCCGTGTTGTAGGCGGTCGCGTAGAAGCGCAGCCGCTGGTCGGGATTCTCCCGCGACACCGCGGGGTAGCGCTTCTGCATCACCAGCATGAACAGCCGCAGGTAGCGCACCTGCCACTCGAGGTCGTCGAGCCGGCGCACGCGCTGTTCGCGCAGGGTGGGCGTGTCGCCGGCCTCGAAGGCCGGGACGCCAATCGCTTCGCGCTCGTCCCGATCGAACAGACGCGCGGAGTCGGATTCGAGTTGCTCGGCGAACGAAGGCTTCATCTGGAAGCGGCCCACCGAGAAGTCGCTGTAGGCCCGGCCGTACCGGACGTACAGCACCTTGAGGCCGCGAACCTGGATGGCATCCTCGAGCGTGCTGAAGCGGACCAGTTCGGGAAAGACCACGGCCAGGGCGATGCGCGTCTCGAGCGGCGGCAGGGCGAGCGCCGGCCCCATCCACTCGTTCGCGCCGAGAAAGCGCTCGGCGTCGGCGTAGCGCCCGCCGAACACCGCGGCGTAATCGATCGCGGCCGGGCCGGCAGCGGTGCCCGCTCGCGCGCTCATCGCCGCGAGCAGGGCCGCCAGGACAAGGCTGGCGGCCCTTGTCGCGCGCCCGCTCCTACATGGGCCGCTGGTAGACAACGATCTCGCTCTCCTTCTCCAGGGCAATCCACTTGAAGACAGTCTTGCCCTGCTCGTGGATCACGACGAGGTCGAGCGGGGCGGGGTACTCCTTGCCGTCGCTGAACTTCATGGCGTCGTAGCCGGCGATCGCGTACGACCGACCGTCCGGGCTCGGGTAGAAGTCGCAGCGGCTGACCGACCCCGCGCCGGGCACGACGGTGCCGTTGCGATGGAGCTTGTCGCCCGCCTCGAAGTAGAGATCGTTGCTCGTTCGCGCGTACCACACCGCGCCGAGGTCGTCGAAGGGGCCGTACTTCTTCCCGTCGATCGTGTAGACGAACTTCTTGTTCTGGTCCGCCATGGCGGCCGCAACCTTGTCGGGCGGCAGCTTCGAGACGTCCTGGAGCTGGTTCATGCTCAGGGTCCCTTGCACCTCGACTGCCGCGCTCTTGCCGTCGGGGCCGATCAGGATCTCGTTCGGCGTCCCGCCGAACGACACCTTGCGGCCGTCCGAGCACTCGAACCAGAACTTGTCTTTGTCGGCTGCCAAGACGAACACCCGGGCCCCGTCGGCGGACACCTTGTAGTTCACGATCATCTCGTGCGGCCCGATCGTGTCATCCTTGAAGACGAGCACCTGGCCGTCGTCCTCCTGGTCCATGCTCGGCTCAGAATCCGGCGGCGGGGGTCCGGGCTCGTAGGCGGCGCAGTCGCGGCCGCCGCCGCCACCGGCATCCTCGCGGCCTGCGTACGCCGCCTCCATCGCATCGTCGAGCTTCGCAAACGGCCCCTTCCTCGCGCCGTCCCGGACCACGAAGAACGGCCCGTTCTTCCCTTTCGCCGTCACCAGGACAATGTCGGCGGCGCTTGCTTTCAGGGCGATCACGCTCTCAGCCTGCAGCAGCGTTTCACCAGGCTCCAGCGAGTGCAGGACCTTACGGCTCTCCTGCGCGGCCGCCCGGCAGGCACTGCCGCCAACGAGAAGAACAAGGACGAGGACTGCGACCGACGCACGTAGTCGAGGCATAGAGCTCCTTGCGGACAATGTCCCACGCCGGCATGGGCCGGGCACCTTGGGTTGCCTAGATTCTAACCTCAGGCGGAAGGAGGCGCGGGATGCGGCCTGGCGCACGCGCCGCCGCTATACTGGCGCCATGCTGGCCCTGACCCTGCTGCTTCTCGGCCCCGCCCTGGACCTGGCGCTCCCTTCCGGCAACCTGGTCACACCTTCCTGCTGGGAAAGCTTCGCCCCGCGCGCGGTGAACGCGCCGGTGGCCTCGAGGGCCACGGAGGGCGGCGACCCGGTGCTCTCGCTCGAGTCCGGCGGCAAGCGGTTCGTGTACGGTGGCTGGCGGTGCCCGGTGGAGGGAATCGAGGCCGGCGGTTTCTACCGGCTGCAGGCGCAGGCCCTGCCCGCCGGCATCGAGTCGGTGCGCGAGTCGCTCACCGTGCTCCTGAGGTGGAAGGGGGACTTCGGCGCCGAGGTGGCGCCCACCTACGTCTGGGAAACGAGGCCGGCCGGATCCCCGGAAAGCGTCTTGCTGTTCGATCGCGTCGTGCAGGCGCCCCCGCGCACGCGTGCGGTGGATATCGAGCTGGTCCTGCAGTGGTCCGCAGCCGGCCGGGTGAAGTGGCGGCAGGTCAGCCTGGCCACGGCCCCGCCGCCGTCGCCGCGCAAGGCGCGGGTCGCTGCCGTCTGGTTCCGGCCGCGCGGCGCGAAGAGCGGCGCCGAGGCGATGGCGCAGGTTGCCGCTTACGCCGACACAATCGCCGCCAAGCACCGCCCGGACGTGCTGCTGCTGGGCGAGGCCATCAATCACGCCGGGGCTCCCGGCAGCCTCGACGATCATGCGGAGCTCATCCCGGGGCCGACGACCGCGCGCTTCGCCGAGCTCGCGCGCCGGCACTCGACCTACGTGGCATTCAGCCTGCTCGAGCGCTCTGGCCCCGACATCTTCAACACGGGCGTGCTGATCGACCGCCGTGGCACGATCGCCGGGACCTACCGGAAGGTGCAGCTGCCGCAGGAGGAGGTGGCGGCCGGCGAGGCCCCCGGTGACGCGTTCCCGGTGTTCCAGGCCGACTTCGGCAAGGTTGGCCTGATGATCTGCCACGACACGTCGTTCCCCGAGCCGGCGCGCGAACTGTCGCGCGGCGGTGCCGAGCTGATCCTCGTACCGATCTGGGGCGGACGGACGCCGCTCGTCCGCGCGCGCGCCATCGAGAACGGCGTCTGGCTGGCGACGGCGGGGTACGACTACGACAGCGAGATCGTGGACCCGCTGGGGAACGTGCTGGCGTCGGTGCCCCACGATACGGCCCCGGGCGCCGCCGTCGCCGAGATCGACTTCACCCGGACGTTCCCGGAGCCGTGGATCGGCAACTGGCGCGACACCGTGGGGAAGCAGCGGCGATAGGGGGGCCGTACCGGAAGTGTTGCGTCTTTCACGTTTTCGGTGCGACCCCGCGGTGAGGTCTTTCACGCTTTTGGTCCGGCCCCCGGGTACGTGACGGTCGTCCCGCTCACCTTGGCGAACGGCGTGAGGGTGTGAGGACGGGCAGAAGCCGGGCTCACAATCTCGCGGACGTCAATTCCCCTTGCCAGCAGCGCATCCGCAATCAGCGACCGGTGGCAGCGCCACGGGACGGCTTCGGCGCACATGAGCGCGAGGGGCCCGTCCGCGGCCAGGTCGATGCAGCGTTGCAGGCTCTCGGCAAAGGCAGCCGACTGCATGTGATCGGCGTATCCGCGAAAACTGAGGTTGCGCCAGCCGGTATTGATCGAGTCGGGGCGGGGGCGCCTGAGGCCGCCGAGACCGGGGAGATGCAGGTAGGCGATGCCCGCCTGCTCGAGCGCGGCCGCGAGGGCGTCGGCCGCGAACTGCGGGTTGTGGCGCGAGCGCGGCACCGTCCGCACGTCCACGAGCCGCCGCACGCCATGTCCGCGCAGCAGCCCAAGGAACTCTTCGATTGGCCGCGTGGAGTGGCCGACGGTGAGAATCATCACGCGTCGGGCTCTCCCGCCGCCGGGGCGGCCGGTCCGGTGCCGGCGCGTTCGCTTGCCAGGGAGGCCAGCGCCTCGCGCTGCGCCAGCAGGTTCTCGGCCGGCGTCCCGTCGGGAATCTCGCAGCCGGCAGCCGAGATCCAGCGAGCACGAGCCGCGGCCGCCGCGTTCACCCGCACCGCGTCGCGCACCTGCGCGGGCGTCCCCTGCAGGAACACCGCCACGGGATCAACGTTGCCGCACACGATCACGTCGCCCATCGTGTTCACCGCGCGCCCGAGATCCACCATCCAGTCAACGTCCACGATCGCGGCGCCGCTCTCGGCCATGTCGCCGAGCAGGTGCGTCGTGTTCCCGCAGATGTGCAGGCGCCCGACGGCCCCTTTCGCCTTGACCGCCTCGAAGATACGGCGCTCGTAAGGAAGCGCGAACTGGCGATACATCGCCGGCGAGATCTGCGAGGCGACGGCGTCGCCCAGGCCGATGATGTGGGCGCCGGCGTCAACCTGGGCCTCGGCAAACGCAATCCCGACCTCCACGCACCGTTCCAGCAGCTCCTCGAGCCAGCCTGGCGACATGACGAGGTCGAGCATGACCTGGCTCATCCCGCGCAGGTCGGCCGCCTCGGCCAGCGCGCCCTCGACCCATCCCATCACCGGCACCTCGTCACCAACCTCGGCTCGCATCAGGCGGATTGCCTCGAGCCGGTCGGTCATCCGCGGACCGAACTCGGCAACCGGAAATCGCACGCGGGCAAGGTCGCCGTGCTCGACGATCAGCGGCGCCGTGTTCACCGGCAGGCCGTCGTCGGGGAAGCTCACCTCGAGACCCGTGTCGGCCGCCTCCCGGTACGGGTCGGAGATGGCCTGCACGATGTCGAGGCCGAACTCCTCGAGCACGGCCAGGTTGGCGGCGGCGAGGACCCGGTGATCGAGGTAGTACTTGGACAGCGGGGCGCCGATGTGGTGGGCCGCCCTCGTCATGAAGATGTCGAAGTTCAAGACACGGTCCACGGGCCGCGCGTCGAGGAGGCTCTGCAGGCGCTCGAGGGAGGTCATGGCGCCCCCATGCTAGCAGAGGCCAGAGGTGCAAGCTCAGGCTTCACAACTCCCGTGCCGCCGCACGACACGCCGCGAAGCCAATCGGATTCCGAGAGTCGTCTATCGGACGCGTCACCGGCGGAACAACTGCTGCCCGCCTACGTCAAAGGCGCAGGGGTAGACGAATCATGAAGCCTGCCCGTTTCCTCCTGGCCGTCCTGTTACTCGGCTCGATCGCCTTTCCCGGCTCGCTCGCCGCCGCGCAGTCCCCGTCACCCGACGAGGACGAGATCTGGAAGGCATTCGTCGCCTGGCTGAACGCCCAGCCCGACGTCAACCAGATCGGGTTCGACCGCTACCGGGCCAAGCTGATCGCCGATGGCCTCACTCCGGCCCAGGCCGACGCGCGCCTCGAGGCGCTCGGCAAGCTCACCGAGCGGCACCGCGACGAGATCGGCGCGATCTACTACAACAAGCTCTACGCGACGGCTGACCAGACGCGCTTCACGCTCCAGCCCAACGCCTTTCTCGTGGAGATGACGAAGGACCTGAAGCCCGGCGCCGCGCTCGACGCCGGCATCGGGCAGGGACGGAACGCCGTGTACCTCGCGTCGAAGGGCTGGGACGTCACCGGTTTCGACGTCGCCGAGGGCGGCCTGCGCATCGCCGAGCAGAACGCCGCCAGGGCCGGCGCCAGGATCAAGACCGTCAAGGCGCGATTCGAGGACTTCGATTACGGCGTCGAGCGCTGGGACCTGATCTACTTCGTCTACGTGGATGCGCCGATCGTCGATCCCGCCTTCGTCGCAAAGGTCTCGGCCGGCCTGAAGAAGGGCGGCCTGCTGCTGATCGACCGTCCCTTCCACCCGCTCGACAAGCCCGAGCCCGAGTGGCCGGCCCCGACCGAGCAGGACGCGATGAACGCCCTGCCGAAGGCCTGGTCGAACCTGCAGCTGGTTCGCTACGAGGACACCTTCGGGATCGGCGACTGGCAGCAGACGCGCGAGGACCGCGAGAAGAAGCAGTTGCGTCTCGTGAGGTTGCTCGCGCGGAAGTGGTAGGACGGGGCCCGGCGGGGCGTCACCCCGCCAGCACCTCCTCGTAGAAGCGCTCGTAGCGCGGCACGATCTTCTCGGCGCAGAAGCGATCGTGGACCACGCGCCGCGCCGCGGCCGCGATGCGGGCGTGCAGGGCGGGGTCGGTGAGAACCGCCAGGCCGCTCTCGGCCATCGCCTCCACCTCGTCGGGCGGGTGAAGGAAGCCGCTCACGCCGTGCTCGATCACCTCGGGCAGACCGCCGACGCGCGACGCCACCACCGGCACGTCGCACGCCATCGCCTCGAGCGCCGCAAGGCCGAAGCTCTCGGTGGCCGACGGCAGCAGGAACAAGTCGGCAATCGAGAGGAACTGCCGGACGTCCTCCTGGCCTCCCAGCGCCAGCACGTCCTCGCCGATGCCGCGCTGCTGCGCCAGCTCGCGGGCGAGCGGCAGGTCCGGCCCCTCCCCGACCAGCAGCAGCACGCTGGGCTGGCGGGCGCGGATCCGCGCGAACACGTCGATCACCGTGTCGATGCGCTTCACCGGGCGGAAGTTCGAGACGTGGATGACGACCGAACGGCCGGGCCCGGCAAACTGCTCGCGCAGCCCGTTGGCCGGCACGCGGTGATGGATGCGGCAGTCGAGGAAGTTCGGGATGACCCGGATGTCGCGCGTGACCGGCAGGCCCCGGTACGTGTCGGCCTTCAGGCTCTCGGACACCGCGGTGACGCCGTCGGATCGATCGATCGAGAAGCCGATCGTCTCGGCGTACGACGGGTCGCTCCCCACGATGGTGATGTCGGTCCCGTGCAGGGTCGTGACCACCTTCGGTGTTGGGCCGCCCTTGCTCTCGAGGATCTGCCGCGCGAGGTACGCCGCCGTGGCGTGCGGGATCGCGTAGTGCGCGTGGATGATGTCGAGGCCGACCTCGCGTGCCAGCTGCGCGATGCGCGTCGCGAGCGACAGCAGGTATTGCGGCTCGCGGAACAGCGGGTAGGACGGCGTCAGCACCTGGTGGAAGGTCACGCCCGGCTGGTCGTCGCCGAGGCGAAACGGCTGCTCGCGGCTCACCACGTGCACCTGGTGGCCTCGCGCCGCCAGGCACTTGGCCAGCTCGGTCGCGACGATGCCGCTGCCGCCAATCGAGGCGTAGCAGACGATGGCGATCTTCATCAGCGATCCGATCGGGACGCCGGGCGCGCCGTCCAGTCCTTCAGCAGGTTGGGCCGAAGCACGGGCTCCTTCACCACCAAGCCCTCGGCGTACGCCACGCCGGCCAGTGCGCCGAACCGCGCATCCCGACTCGAGATCAGGCGCGCGAAGGTCGGCGCGGTGAGGCGGGTCTCCGCCGCCCCGGGCCCCTCGGGCATGAACTGGCTGCGGTAGCACTCGAGCGCCCGGCGCTTCGCATCATAGTGCGCCGAGACGTCGATGGCGAAGGAGATCGGCCCGTCGTCGTTGATGAAGTAGTAGCAGACCCACTCGGGCGCCCACGCGGCGGGCCCGCCGCCCTCCAGCTGGTAGCGGCGAAGCCTGGCGTTGAAGATCGCCTCGGTGAGCACGCGGCTGGCGGCCACGTGATCGGGATGGCGATCCTGCCAGTAGGGGATCGCGGCCACGCGCGGCTGGCAACTCCGAACCAGCCGCGTCACCTGGTCGAGCTGTGCACGGTCGCCGGTAATGCCGCGGTCGGGCCACCCGAGGTTCTCGCGCCATGCCGCGCCGAGCACCACCCGGGCCTCCTCGGCCTCGCGAAGGCGCTCTTCCGGCGTCCCGTTGCTGCCCATCTCGCCGCGGGTCAGGTCGCAGAGGCCGACGCGCCACCCGGCGGCGGCGTGGAGGGCGATCGTCCCGCCGAGACCAATCTCGAGGTCGTCGGGGTGGGGACCGAAGACGAGGAGATCCACCGGCGTCACGCGCGAACCTCGTCGATCTCAGTGTCCGCGAGCAGCTTCTCGACCAGCTGCCGGTGGGCGTGCGGTGAGCCGGTGGCCTGCCAGGTGCACGCCAGCCGCGGGCCGACGCGGCTCTCCTTGTGGCGCACGATCCGCAGCCCGCACTCCCGGAAGACGTCCTCGACAGCCTGGCACTTCTCGACGCGTCCGACCACCACCTCGTAACTCCGCTCTTCGCGGATGCGGTCGATCCAGTGCTCGAGGAACGGGAACCCCCAGAGAACGACCTGGACGAGGGCCGTCGCCCCGAGGACGAGCGCGTAGTGCCCGCCGGCCAACCCCATCCCCAGCGCCGCCACCAGCCAGATCGTCGCCGCGGTGGTCAGGCCCACCACCCGTCCGCCGTCGCGCAGGATGACGCCGGCCCCGAGGAAGCCGACACCGCTCACGATGTTGGCCGCGATCCGCGTGGGATCGCGGTCGCCCGCGAGCTTGCTCGACAGCATGGCGAACAGCGTCGCGCCGACGCAGATGAAGATCAGCGTGCGGAAGCCTGCCGCCTTGTCGCGGTACTCGCGCTCGAGACCGATGGCGCCCCCAACCCCGATGGCCAGCAGGATCTTGAGAAAGTCCTCGGACAGCACCCGCCTACCTTACCAATTCGCCGGGGCCTGCTCAACCGCAGCCTCCTCCGAGCGCAGGCACGGCGCCCCCCCTTGCTCGGCCTTCCCGGCAACGCGGGATGAGGCCGGCCCCAAAGGCCGGTCTTCGCTCGGCCCGGTCCCCTTTTCGGTTTTCCGTTTTCCGTCTTCCGTTCGCCCGGTAGGATCGGACGATGCCACGCTATGCGGCCTTTCTTCGAGGCGTGATGCCGACAAACGCGAAGATGCCCGAACTGAAGCGGAGCTTCGAGGCAGCCGGCTTCACGGCCGTGAAAACGGTCCGTTCGAGCGGAAACGTGGTGTTCGACGCCCGGGCCTCGTCGCTCTCCGCGCTGGAGCGGAAAGCCGAGGCGGCCATGGCTGCGACCATCGGCCGAAGCTTCCTGACCATCGTGCGGCCCGTCGAGGCGCTGAAGGCCCTGCTGGCGGCCGACCCGTTCGCCCGGTTCGAGCTGGCGCCGGGCTCGAAGCGGGTCGTCACCTTCCTGCGCGGCAGCCCACGCTCGCGCCTCGACTTGCCAATCGAACTGGACGGTGCGAGCATCCTGGCGGATCTTGGCGGCGAGGTGTTCAGCGCCTACGTCCCAAGCCCTCGCGGGCCCGTGTACATGTCGCTGATCGAGAAGACCTGCGGCCCCGAGGTCACGACACGCACGTGGGACACGGTCGCCAAGGTCGTTCTGGCATGAGGAGACAATGATGGCGATCCGGGTGGTGCGGCTGGGGAGTCCGCGGACGCCGGGCGAGGGACTGCGGGTCGGAACGGTGCGGCGGCCGCCGCGCGGCGTGCCGAAATCCGAGCACGCGTCGCGTGACTTCTACGACGTGTGGCTGCCCGACCTGTCGCCTTCCGAGGGACTGGTGAAAGAGGCGCAGCAGGCCGAGGACGAGCGGGCCTGGCGCCAGTTCGTCCGACGCTACCGGGCCGAGATGAAGCGGCCCGAGGCGGCCCGCCTGCTCGACCTGCTCGCGGCGCTGTCGCGCCAGACCAACCTGGCGGTGGGCTGCTACTGCGAAGACGAGGCGCGCTGCCATCGATCGGTCCTGCGCGAGCTGCTGCGCGAGCACGGCGCCGAACTGGCTTGACGGGCGGGACGAAGCTCACTCCCTTCACTTCCCCTCGGTTGTCTTCAGCAGCAACTCCTGGGCGCGCTCGAAGGTGGGGGCAATCTCGAGCGCCGCGACCGCCTCGCGGCGTGCATCGGCAGGCCGCCCCGCCAGCAGGTAGGCGTCGGCAAGGTCGCAGTGCGCGACAACGCGGTCCACGGGTCCGGCCGCCAGTGCCGCCTGGAACTCCCGCACGGCCAGCACGGCGTTCTGCTGGCCCAACGCCATTCGTCCCAGCGCGGTGTGCGCGGCAGCATCAAAGGGATCGACCGTGACGATCCGTTCGTAGGCGAGCAGGCGCAACGGCTCGTTCCCGGCCTTTTCGGCCAGCGACGCCAGCTGCCGGGCGGCGTCCACGTTGGTGTGGTCGTGGCGGACGAGCGCCTCGAGCTCGCGGGCCGCGCGGGCGGTGTCGCCGCGGGCGAGGGCAAGCCGTGCCAGGTGCGCGCGCGGACTGTCGTCGCCACGCGCGAACGGGACCAGGCGTGCCGCTCGCTCGAACGCCTCGACCGCCTCGTCGTGCGCGCCGGCCGCCGCCATCGCCTTGCCGGCCGCCATCTGCACCGGGAAGCTGTTCGCGTGCCTGCCGGCGATCTCGACGAGCGCAGCGGGTGGGGCTGACCTTGGAATCTCGACGTTCTTCGGGGTTTCGAGGGCCCGGGCGGCCGCGCCGTACCGCTCGCGCACCTCGGCGTCGAAAACCGACTGCAAGTCGGGAAGGCCGCCGCCGGTCGCCTTTCGCAACGCCTCCTCGGTGGAGGCACCCGCCGCATACGCCGACAGCAACCTACGCAGCACGTCCTCCCCATGCCGCTCGACGAGCAGGCCCACCACCAGCGAGGCCTGGAAGTAGGCGGCCGCCACGAGGTCGGGTCGCGTGAAGGCGGCGTTGAAGTCGGCCAGCTTCGGCAGGCCGCCCGACGCGTACGCGCGCACGAAGATCATCTCGGCGTCGGCGGCCCACTCGGGGTGGACGCGTCCCTCCTCGTAGACCGAGATCCCCTCGCTCAGCCACCGCGGCACCCGGTAGTCGGAAAGCTGCAGCGTGAAGACGTGCGCCAGCTCGTGCCAGAGCGTTGCCTGCCAGTTGAACGTGTTCGGCGGACGCGCCCGCGGCGAGTCCTGCGTGACCACGCGCCCGAAACAGGCGCCGAGCGCGCCGAGCAGTCCCGGGATCCCCAGCGTGCGTACGGCAAAGTGATCGTGCTTCGGGAAGATCTCGACGAGGATGGGTCCCCGCGGCTGCAGGCCGTACCTCTGGCCGTAGCGCGCGAGCGCCTCCTGGACGATGGGGACTGCGTACGGCTGGAGAACAGAGGCCTCGGTTGGGTCGAGGCGGATCCGCGCGGCGCCCGCCGGCACCGTGACGAACTGGTCGAGCGTGTCCAGCATCTGGAGCAGGTTGAAGGTGACCAGGTCGAACGGGTCGGCCTTGAAGGCCCGCTCCAGCACGGGCCGCGCCTCGGCTTCCTCGCCGACGCGCAGCAGGTGCATGCCGAGGTCGGCCAGCGCTCGCGTGTTCCACGGCTCGAGCGCCACCGCGCGGCGCGCCAGCGGCACCGCCTCGTCGAAGCGGCCGCTCGAGGCCAGCTGCTCGGCCGGGATGCGGAAGGCGTCCCCGTAGGTCGGGTTCACGGCCAGGGCTGCCTCCACGGACACCTCCGCATCGGCAGTCCGCCCCTCGAGGTGCGCGAGCGCGGCGGCCAAGGCATACGCCGCCGGGTTTTGCGGGTTGACTGCGAGCGCACGCTCGAGGGCCGCCCTTGCGTCGTCGCGCCTGTCGGCCCGCAGCGCCGCCTCGGCTCGAAACAACGGGGCGTCGGCCATCCCGGGGTCGATCTCCTCGGCGCGCCGCGCCGCGGCTTCGGCGGCCGGCGCGTTCTCGTCGGCGAGCGCACGGGCAAGCCCCAGGTGCGCCGGGGCCCAGCGCGCGTCGCGTTCGAGCGCCTGGTGGAAGAGCGAGGCGGCCTCGTCGCGGTCGTGCCGCTCGAGAAACAACTCGCCGCGAGCGACGTAGACGGCAGGGTCGCCGGGAGCGAGCCTGGCCGCATCGAGCAACCACTCGTTGGCCTCGTGCGCGAGGCCCAGTGCCCGTGAAGCAAGCCCCGCCCTGAGCGCAGCCGCCGCATCCGAGCCTTCCCGACCGCTCGCGATGGGCTCGAGCAGCGCGCGCGCCTCGTCGCGCCGACCCCGGAATTGGAGCAGGAGGCCGAGCTCGAGCGCGGCCGCCCCGACCGGCGACTCCCGCGAGGCCGCTCTCAGCAGTGCCTCCGCCTCGTCGTAATTGCCGCGGTCAGCGGCAAGCCGGCCCAGCGCGGCTGCCGCGTCGGGACCGCCCGCGTCACGGCCGCGCGCCATCGCCTCGGCCTCCTGGCGGCGCCCTTGCGCAATCGCCCGGAAGACCTCCTGGGGGAAGGCCTCTGCTGGCCTGCCCTCGGCAGCCGCACCGCCTCGCCCACCCTGCGGGGACATCGCGTGCGCCGGCTCCCGGCGGCCCGTCCCGACGGCCAGCCACACGGCCACGCCGAACACGCCGAGAGCCGCGAGGGCGGCCCAGGACCTCCGGCCAGGCCAGCGGTCCGGTCCCATATGGTTGAGCATGAGCCCCTTATGAGAATTATAGCCCCCGGCTTCCCTGCGGTCGGGTCGTGCTATCCTCCGAATTGGGCACAAGGAATCTGGAAAAAGGCGCCGGCCGCGGCCACCTCCCGGGGCCAGGGGCTGGCCGGGGGCGACGTGGCCGAAGACCTCTTCGCGCTGCTCTTCAAGTACCGACCGGTCGTCTGCGAGCAAGGCGGCTTCGCCTTCAGTCCGCCCTGGCCAGTGGCGGCTGCCGTCGTGCTGGTGGCCGCCGCCGCAGGCTTCACGCTCTGGGCCTGGCATCGCGACGGGCGTGGCTCAGGACGCGCCACGGCGCTGCTCGGCCTTCGCGGCGCCATCCTGGCCGTCCTCCTCCTCGCCCTCCTGAGGCCAACCGTTACCGTCAAGGCCGTGGAGGCACGGCAGAACTTCCTCGCGGTCCTCCTGGACGACTCGCAGAGCATGGGCATCGCCGACCGCGACGGGGTGCCGCGCAGCGCGTTCGTCCGAAGCGCCTTCGGCCGGGACGGATCGCTTGCTCGGGCCCTTGGCGACCGCTTCGCGCTCCGGTTCCTGCGCGTCTCGTCTTCGACCGAACGCGTGCCCGGCCCCGAAGCGCTCGCCTTCGACGGGACGCGCTCGCAACTGGGCGAGGCGCTCGCACGGGCCGCGTCGGAGCTGGCGGGCCTGCCGGTCTCGGGTCTCGTGCTCGTGAGCGACGGCGCCGACACGTCGGCCGCCGACATCTCACCGACGCTTCGGTCGCTCCAGACGGCAGGGTTGCCGGTGTTCACGATCGGCCTCGGCCGCGAGACGTTCGACCGCGACATCCAGCTCGGGCGCGTAGAGCCGCCCGCCTGGGTTCTCCAGGGCTCCACGCTGATCGTGCAGGTGTCGGTCTCGCAGACCGGCTACGCGGGCCGCACGGTGCCGCTGCTCGTCGAGGACGAGGGGCGCCGCGTCGGATCGGCCGACATCCTGCTGCCCCGGGATGGCGAGCCGGTCACCGCGCGGGTGCGGCTGACGCTGGCCGACGCCGGTCCCCGCGTGCTTCGCTTCACCATCCCGCCGCTCGAGGGCGAGCAGGTGACGCGCAACAACGCGCGCGAGGTCCTCGTGGACGTCCGCGACCGCCGCGAGAGACTCCTCTACGTCGAGGGCGAGCCGCGCTTCGAGATGAAGTTCCTGCGGCAGTCGCTCGCCGGCGACGAGCACCTGCAGATCGTGACGCTGCAGCGCACGGCCGAGCGGAAATTCCTCCGCCTCGACGTGGACGGCCCCGACGACCTGCTGGGCGGCTTTCCCAAGACGCGTGACGAACTGTTCGCCTACCGCGGCCTCATTCTCGGCAGCATCGAGGCGGCGGCGTTCACGCCCGACCAGCTGCGGATGATTGCCGACTTCGTCAACGTGCGCGGCGGGGGCCTGCTCGCGCTCGGGGGACGGCGCGCGTTCGCCGAGGGAGGGTACGCGGGTACGCCCGTTGCCGAGGCGCTGCCGGTGCAGCTCGACGCCCCCCCGCTCCCCGAGGATCGCCACGAGACGGTGTCGGCGCGCCCGACACGCCTGGGCCAGCTTCACGCCGTCACACAGGTGGCCGCGACCGAGGAAACATCCGCGGCGCGATGGAAGACGCTGCCGGCGCTGACGACCGTCAACCCGATCCGATCCCTGAAGCCCGGCGCCGCCGCGCTGCTCGAGGCTGCGGGCGACCGCGTCGTGCTCGCCCACCAGCGCTACGGCGCCGGCAAGGCGATCGCCTTCCCGGTCCAGGATTCGTGGCTCTGGCAGATGGACGCTTCGATTCCCGTCGAGGACCAGACGCACGAAACCTTCTGGCGGCGCCTCGCCCGGTGGCTCGTCGAAGGCGTGCCCGACCGGGTCGAAGTGTCGCTCGACCGCGAGCGCGTGGAGCCAGGCGAGACGGTGCGAGTCTCGGCAAACGTGCGCGACCCCCGTTTCCTGGCCGTCAACGACGCGGCCGTCCGCGCCAGCATCACCGACCCGTCAGGGCGCGAGGTCGATCTGCCGCTCGACCTCGTCGCCGATCGCGACGGCGAGTACGCCGCGTCGTACGTGCCCGAGACAGCGGGCCTTCACACCGTGCGCCTCGAGGCATCGCGTGGCCGCGATCAACTGGGCAGCGCCCGCGCCTACCTGCGCGCGGCGCCCGGCGACGCCGAGTACTTCGACGCCGCGCAGCGCGCGCCGCTGCTGAAGCGGATTGCCGAGGAAACGGGCGGCCGTTACTACACGCCCGAAACGGCCGCCGCGCTCGCCGAGGACGCGACCTACCTCGGGCGGGGTGTGACGGCCACGCGGGAAATGGATCTCTGGGACATGCCCGCGGTCCTGGTGCTCCTCGTGGCGCTCATGGGCGGTGAGTGGTTCCTCAGGCGGCGGAGTGGACTGGCATGAGGCGGATCGTGACACTGCTCCCCCTCGTGCTGCTGGCCGCCTCGACGCCGGCTGTCGCCCAGGCCACGCACCTGCTCGTCATCGTCGGCCTCGGCGGCGACGAGGAGAATCGCGTCCGCTTCCACGAGTGGGCGGTGTCGCTGGTGGACGCTGCCCGCGGGCAGGGCGGCATTGCACCCGAGAGCGTGGTCTACCTGGGCGAGGACGCGTCACGCGACCCGGACCGGATCAGCGGCCGATCGACGCGCGAAGAGATCGCGAGTGCGATCGCGCGGCTGGCGGCGCGCTCCCGCCCCGGCGACCGCGTGCTCATCGTGCTGATTGGTCACGGGGCGGCGGCTTCGGGGCCGCCGCGGTTCAACCTGCCCGGCCCCGACCTCTCCCCCGCCGACTTCGGCCGCCTTCTCGATCGCCTTGGCGGGCGAACGGTCGCCTTCGTGAACACCGCCAGCGCGAGCGGGGCGTTCCTCGGGCCGCTCTCGGGCCGCGACCGGGTCGTGATCACGGCCACGCGAAGCGACGGCGAGCGGAACCAGACACGCTTCCCCGGCTTCTTCGTCGAGGCGCTCGCCTCAACCGATGCCGACCTCGACAAGGACGGCCGGGTGTCGATGCTCGAGGCGTTCACCTGGGCGCGGCAGCGCACTGTCGCCTCGTACGAGCAGGACGGTCAGCTGCTGACCGAGCACGCGCTCCTCGACGACGACGGGGATGGCAAGGGAAGTGCGACACCCGGGTCC
>JARKSS010000168.1 GCA_029974175.1 Vicinamibacterales bacterium | reverse complement strand
CGCTGGCGGCGCTGCTGCTGTGGCGCGGCCGGCTGTACCGGGCGCGGTGGATGCTGTGGATCCTCATGCTGGCCGCCCCGTTCCCCTACATCGCCAACCAGGCAGGATGGATCGTGACCGAGGTGGGGCGGCAGCCGTGGGTTGTCTACGGGCTGCTGAAGACGAGCGAGGCGACCTCGACCAACGTGACGGGCGGCATGGCGTGGTTCACGCTGATCGGCTTCATGGGACTCTACGCGCTCGTGGCAATCCTCTACCTGTTCCTGATCGGGAAGATCATCCACGCGGGGCCGGCGGAGGCGGGACACTGAGGACGGGGGGGAGTTGTCAGTCGTTAGTTGTCAGTTGTCGTTTGTCAGTTTGTTGGTTGTCTGGTCTGGAGTCCTTCGTGGTTGGCTGGTGGCTGATACGAGCCGTCTGGCTCAGCAAGAACCAAGGGTTACGAACTAGGAACCAACAACCAACAACCAAGAACCGTAACACTAAGAACCAAGAACTATCACCACCGTCCCGTCCGAGGATTGTATGCTCCCGACCGCCTGGTTCATCGTCCTGAGCTTCATGCTGGCCGGCTACGCCGTGCTCGACGGCTTCGATCTCGGCGTCGGCGCGCTGCACCTCTTCACCGGGCGGAGCGAGCGCGCGCGAGAGATGGCCATCGACGCCATCGGGCCGGTGTGGAACGGGAACGAGGTGTGGCTGATCGCGGCCGGCGGGTCGATGGTGGTGGCCTTCCCCCACCTCTACGCGGCCGCCTTCAGCGGCTTCTACCTGGCGCTGATGCTGGTGCTCTGGCTGCTGGTCGTCCGCGGCCTGTCGATCGAGTTCCGGCACCAGGTCCACCACCGGCTGTGGACCGACGCCTGGGACGTGGGCTTCTCGGTGGCGAGCATCCTGCTCGCGATCCTGTTCGGCGCCGCCGTCGGCAACGTGCTCCGCGGGGTGCCGCTCGACGCCGACGGCAGCTTCCGGGGGTCGTTCGCGCTGCTGCTGAACCCCTTCGCCCTGCTGTGCGGGGTGCTGAGCGTGGCGACGCTGAGCCTCCACGGCGCCGCCTACCTCGCCATGCGGGCCTCCGGCGACCTCGAGGCGCGGGCGCGGCGGCTCGTGATCCCGCTCTGGATCGCCGCGGTCGTCCTGCTCGTGGCGGTGGTCGCGTCGAGCTTCGTCGTGCAGCCCGGCTTCACCGCGAACTTCGGCCGCTGGCCGTTCCTGCTCGTCTTCCCCCTCGCGGGGCTGGCAGCCGCCGCTGCCGTGCCGGTGCTGCACCGCGCCGGGCGGGCCGGGGCCACCTTCGCGGCCACCTCCACGCTCATCGCGTCCACGCTCGCCTCGGCCGCCGCCGGCCTCTACCCGCGCCTGCTGCCGGCACTGCCGGGCAGCGCCTACCCCGACCTCGACATCTACAACACCGCCTCGGCCCCCGGCAGCCAGGCGATCGCCCTGGGCATCTACCTCGTGGGCATGGCGATTGTCGCCGTCTACATGGTCAATGTGTACAGGGTGTGGCGGGGGCGGCTGGGCGCCGACCAGATCTACAAGGTCTAGTCGAGAGCCAGCGAACGCCCGCGCTTTGGGGCCTGCGGCGGGGGCCGACGGCCACAAGGCCGAGCCGGACAGCGGCCTCTATGATATTCTTGCTGGCCGGTGCCCCGCCGGGGGGCTCTCCGTCGGACCGATGACCAGCCCACTCCCCAACCTGGACGAACGGGTTTCCGCGGTTGTCGTGCGCGTCAGCCGCGCTGCGACCCCCCCGGATCGCTCGACCGAGCTCATCGCCGACCTCGGTCTCGATTCGATGCACCTGCTGGAGCTGATTGCCGAGCTGGAGGATGAGTTCGGCATCTATATCCCGCTCAACGAGGTGCCGGCCATCAAGACGTTCGGGCAGGTCGTCGATCGCGTCGGCGCGCTCCTACAGGAACAGGGACGAAGGTAAATGGCGGGGTGGACCCTTCCGAAGTCGCTGGCGCTGGCGGCCGAGAGCCGCGCCAGCATCACCTACATGCAGGACGACGGGAGTGAACGCACCGAGAGCTACGCCGAGCTCTACCGGCGGGCGCAGGCCATTGCGCGCCACCTCTCGGATCACGGGATTGGGCGCGGCCATCGCGTGGCCCTGCTGATCCCCGAGGCCGAGGGC
>JARKSS010000417.1 GCA_029974175.1 Vicinamibacterales bacterium | reverse complement strand
GAGTGACGACCACGCCGCCCTCGCCATCAACGACGAGGGCCAGATCGTCGGCTACGTGGATACCGCCGACCGCGGCCGCCAGGCCTTCCTCTACGAGGACGGCGCGGCCACCCTGCTGGCGCAGGCGCTCGGCTCGTCGAGCGTTGCGACCGCCATCAACCGTGCGGGGCAGATCGTCGGCTTCTTCACGAACGGCGACACCTCGGGCGGCGCGTTCATCCATACGGCCGGGGTGTCGGCGGTCCTCCCCGGCCTGGGCGGCGCCTTTGCCTTTGCCCGCGCCATCAACGACGAGGGCGACATCGTTGGCGAGGCCGACACGAGCAGCGGCGCGCGGCACGCCGTGCTGTGGCGCGACCGGGTGGCGACCGATCTCAACTCGCTGCTCGCGCCCGGCAGCCCCTGGGTGCTGCACGCGGCCACCGGCATCGACCAGTACGGCAACATCGTCGGCAACGCGACGCTCGACGGCGAGCCCCGGGCGTTCCTGCTGGTGCCGCCGATCGACATCGCCATCAGCCTGAGCCGGCACGAGAACGAGATCGACACCAACATCCCCAGGCCCCACGAGGCGGGGCGGCTGCTGACGCTCGGCGTCAGCGTCTATCACGATCAGCCGCACCCCCTGACTGGCGTGGTGATCAGCGACGAGCTGTCGGGGCCGGTCGAGTACGTCGATTGGGACACGACCGAATGGGACTGCACCCGGTCGGGCCAGCGGCTCACCTGCAGGCTCCGGCAGACGATCTCCCCCGGCGGGCGGGGACGCGACCTCATGCTGACCGTGCGCGCCACCGCGGCCGGTGAGATCACGCACCGCGCCACCGTTCGCGCCGACGCCTTCGATCCCGACCTCTCCGACAACTCCGCGGTCGAGACGAACGTTGCCGTGAGCCTCGCGTCGCTCACCCTGAACTCGCCCATCGTCGGCGGTAAACCCTCGCTCGCGAGGGCGACGATCACCACGGGCAACGTGCCGGGCGGCGCCAGGGTGACGCTGGCGAGCAGCAACCCCGCGATTGCCACCGTGCCGTCGGCCTTCGACGTGCTCGAGGGGACGTGGCGCGAGTTCTACGTAACAACCCAGCCGGTCAGCCAGGTGACGACGGTGCTCATCAGCGCCACCTACGGCCTGGTCACCATCACCCAGCCGCTCACGATCATCCCGGTCGGGGGATCCGTCGCCTTCGGCGGCGCGCCGCGTACCATCCCCGCCATCATCCAGGCCGAGGATTTTGACGATGGGGGGGAAGGGGGCGCGTATCACGACACGACGACGGGCAATAGCGGCGGCGCCTACCGGACGACCGGCGTGGACATCGAGAAGACGGCCGACGCGGCGGGCGGTTACAACGTGGGGTGGATTTCGGCCGGCGAGTGGCTCAAGTACTCGGTGAACGCGGCAAGCGCCGGCACGTACCGGTTCGATGCGAGGGTTGCGTCGCCCGGTGTCGGCGGCACCTTCCACCTCGAGGCGAACGGCGTCGACGTGACCGGGCCGATGACGATCCCCGACACCGGCGGCTGGCAATCGTGGCGCACGGTCTCGGCGAACGTCGTGCTCGCCGCCGGACCGCAGGCGCTGCGCGGGGTGTTCGATCGGAACGGCGCGAGCGGCGCGGCCGGGAACCTCAACTTCATCCGCCTGGTCCTCCTGTCGGCATCGACCCCTTACGGCGGCAGCGCACGGGCCGTGCCCGGGGTCGTCCAGGCCGAGGACTTCGACGAGGGGGGCGAGGGCGTCGCCTACCACGACGGATCGGCGGGCAACAGCGGAGGCGCCTACCGGGCGACGGGCGTCGATCTTCAGAGGACTACCGACAGTGGGGGCGGCTACAACGTGGGCTGGATGGCGGCCGGCGAGTGGCTGCAGTACACGGTGAAGGCCGAGGCGGCTGCCACCTACACGCTGCGGGCCCGCGTCGCGGCTGACGGTCCGGGCGGGACGTTCCACGTGGAGGCGGGCGGCGTGGACGTTTCCGGGCCGATCGCGATCCCCGACACGGGAGGCTGGCAGACCTGGACCACCGTGGAGGCGCGGGTTCGCCTGCGCGCCGGGGTCCAGGTGCTGCGCCTCGTGCTCGACGCCAACGGCCCGACGGGCGTGTTCGGCAACGTCAACTACCTGGAGGTCGTGAGGTAGAAGCGGCCGCTCGCGCGGGGCGACCGCAATCAGTCGAGATACTTCACGAACACGACCTCGTTGTGCTTCTCGTTGTAGACGAGCTCGTCGACCAGCATTCGCGTGATCGCCAGGCCGAGCCCGCCCGGCCGCAGCCCCTTTTCCTCGCGCACCAGCGCGTGCTGCAGCGGATTGTCCTCGGGGTTGTTGATCGCCGCGTGTGACAGCCGGCTGATGTCGAAGCCCTCGCCGGGGTCGGCAATCCGGTACAACAGCATGCGGCGCGTGCGGATGCACGAGATGCGCACCTTGCGCGCCGGATCGAGCTTCCCGCCCCACTCGATGGCGTTGAAGAGCAATTCCTGGAACGCCTGCCCCACCGACTCGCGCACCTTCTCCGGCAGGTCGGCCTCGAGCGTCATCATGAACCCCAGGATGCGGTTCGCGACGTCGAGCGAACAGGGCGCCAGCAGCTCCACCCACTCGGGGCGCGCCGAGACGATCTCGATCGGCAGCGCCGCGGCCGGGGGCTTCGCCATGACGTCCTCGATCACGTCCACGATGCCGCCCGGGGCAAACGGCTTGGTTACGTAGCCGTCCACCTGGCCCCTGACGGCCTTGAGCACCGTGCCGGGCGTGTCGTCCGCGGTCACCACGACCACGCGAGGCGGCGACGCGAGCCCGCGCAGCTGATCGAGCACTTCGAGGCCGCCCATGTCGGGCAGCCCGAGGTCGAGCAGCACCAGGTCGGGGGAGGCGCGGGCGAGGCTGGCCAGCGCCCCCGAACCGTCGTTCGCCTGGTCGACGGTGTACCCCGCATCGGCGAGGAGGGTCGCCAGCGCGTGCCGAAGCGCCCGGTCGTCGTCTACGACGAGAATGCGGCCTTTCGCGCCAGGACTCATCGGATCACCTCCAGCCGAAGGCGGCGCGGCGATCGAAGCAGGCGGGATTCGTTGTAGTGTACTACTCATCCCGCCAGGAGGAGGTGCGAACGATGGGCGCGCAGATCGAGCGGCGCGCGGCCAACCGCGCCGGGGCGCAGCAGGTCCGCCTCGTCTACGAGACCGCCCGCGCGCTGGCCGAGTCGTCCACACTGGCCGAGGCGGCGCCGCGCATGCTCGAGTCGGTGTGCCAGGCCCTGGCGTGGGAACACGGGGCGTTCTGGAGCGTTGACCCGTTGGCGAACGTGCTGCGCTGCGTGGCGACCTGGCACCAGGCCGCGGCCGGGCTGGACGACTTCGCGGCGGCCAGTGAGGCCAGCGTGTTCGCCCCCGGCATCGGCCTTCCGGGACGCGTCTGGGCCACCGAGCAGGCGGCGTGGATCCCGGACGTCGGCCAGGATTCCAACTTCCCCAGGGCGGGCTTGGCCGATCGGGCCGGCCTCCACGCCGCGCTGGGGTTCCCCATCCTCGCCGACGGCAAGGTGATCGGCGTGGTGGAGTTCTTCAGCCGGGCGATCCGCGAGCCCGACGAGGCGCTGCTGGGCACGCTGAAGGCGGTCGGCAGCCAGGTCGGCCTTTTCGTCGACCGCAAGCGCGTCGAGGAAGAGCTGGACCGCTTCTTCAATCTCTCGCTCGACCTCTTCTGCATTGCGAGCCTCGATGGCATGTTCCTCCGCCTGAACCCGGTCTGGGAGCGGGTGCTCGGCTTCCCGCGGCGCGAACTGCTGGCCAAGCCCTGGCTCGAGTTCGTGCACCCCGACGACCTCGAGGCCACGCGCGGGGCGGGATCCAGGCTGCTCGCGGACATGGAGGTGCTCGACTTCGAGAACCGCTACCGGTGCGCCGACGGCTCCTACCGGTGGCTCCAGTGGACGTCCGCCCCGGTCAGGCACCTGGGGCTCATCTACGCCGTGGCGCGCGACGTGACCGATCGCAAGCGCGACGAGGAAGCGCTGCGGCGCTACGCGCGTGAGATGGCGGCGGCCCGGCGCGAGCACGAGGAGAATGCGGAGCGGCTCACCCAGCTGGTCAAGGAACTCGAGGTGGCCAAGGCGCGCGCCGAGGAGGCGACCGTCGCCAAGGGAGAGTTCCTGGCGAACATGAGCCACGAGATCCGCACGCCGATGAACGCGATCATCGGGATGACCGACCTTGCCCTCGGGACGAATCTGACCGACGAGCAGCGCGACTACCTGCGGACGGTGAAGGACTCGGGCGAGGCGCTGCTGGCGCTCGTCAACGACATCCTCGATTTCTCGAAGATCGAAGCCAGGCGGATGGCGCTCGATCGCGTGGCGTTCGACCTGCGCGACACGGTCGAGGACGCCGTGCGGCTGCTCGCCCCGAGGGGCCACGAGAAGGGGCTGGAAGTCGGCTGCCGCATCCAGCCCGACGTCCCGCACCAGGTCGTCGGCGATCCGGGCCGCCTCCGCCAGGTCGTCGTGAACCTCGTGGGAAACGCGATCAAGTTCACCGATCGCGGCGAGGTGGTCGTGGACGTGGCGGCGGAGCGGCAGGACGCCGACGAGGCCGTGCTGAAGTTCACGGTGTCGGACACCGGCATCGGCATCCCTGCGGGGAAGCAGTGGCAGATCTTCGGCCCCTTCGTGCAGGCCGATGCCTCGACGACGCGCCGGTACGGGGGAACCGGGCTTGGCCTGGCCATCTCGTCTCAGCTCGTGGAGCTGATGGGCGGACGCATCTGGATCGAGAGCGAGGTCGGGCGCGGCAGCCGGTTCCACTTCCTCGCACGGTTCGGGATGGTGGAAGGAACGTCGGTGCCCTCCCCGCTGGCGGGGTCCGCCGGCCTCGAGCGCATGCGGGTGCTCGTCGTCGACGACAACGCGACCAACCGCCGCATCCTCGAGGAGATGCTCGCGAGCTGGCGGCTGGAACCCGAGACCGCCGATGGAGCCGAGGCCGCGCTGACCCGGCTGCGGGCCGCGCACGAGGCCGGCCGTCCCTTCCGCCTCGTGCTGCTGGATGCGCTCATGCCCGGCACCGACGGGTTCATGCTGGCCCAGGCGATCAAGGCCGACGCGCGGTTCTCCGGAATCAGCCTCATCATGCTGACGTCGGCCGCGCTTTCCGACGTGCAGCGGCGCGCGCGGCGGGCCGGCGTGGCCGCCTGCCTCAGCAAGCCCGTCAAGCAGTCGGATCTCTTCGACGCGATCCTCGCGACGATCGCCCCGGCCCCCAGAGTGCAGCGCGGGGAGGCGGCAGCGGCTCGTGGCGGGGCGGCGCGGCGCCGCGGAGGGGGCCGCGTGCTCGTGGCGGAGGACAATCCCACCAATCAGAAGCTCGTCGTCCTGCTGCTGGAGCAGCAGGGATACCAGGTGGTGCTGGCCGCCAACGGGGAAGAGGCGGTGGCCC
>JARKSS010000405.1 GCA_029974175.1 Vicinamibacterales bacterium | reverse complement strand
GATTTGAGCTGCCGTTGCAGCTCTCGAACGTCGGTGAACGACTCGAGCTTCTTCGCGTTGCTGTCCCAGCCGGGATTGAAGGTCAGGGTGTTCCTCTCGAGCATCCCCTGGAACAGGCCGATGACGTGGTCCCCGTTCTTGAGGATCAACCATCCCTGTGTCGCGTCGCCCATGAAGACCTCGAACCCGAACTTCCCATAGAACTCGCGCGACGCGTGGATGTCCTTCACGGCGAGGCTGATTGAAAAGTTGCCGAGGTCCATCTCGTGCTCCTTGGCCGCCGCGTTTCCTGGCGGCTCATGGCGGCTTCATCAGGTGTGGCGGCGCACCACCGCCAGGAAGCGCGCCAGCTTCTCGCGCGGGGCTTGAGCCTTGAGCCTTGAGCCGTAGGAGGGAGGTCTGCCCGCGGCTGGAGTCGAACCAGCACGCCCTTTCGGGCAAGCGATTTTAAGTCGCTTGTGTCTACCATTCCACCACGCGGGCGTCCGGCTCCATTGTAGCCAATAGGCAGCGCGCAGCACGTGCGCGATGTAGAATCCCTGCCCCGGCGAGTTCTTCGTGCGACCTTGGGCGTCGAGGCGGTGGACGTCGCACCCCTTGAGCCGTGAGCCGTAAGCCCTGGGGCCGTTCCTCAGAACACCGCCGTCGCCCCCGCCCACAGCTGCCACGCCCCGAATACCCCGAGGGCAAGCCCGGAAAGTCCCAGCAGCCACCGCGCGACGCCCGGCCCGAGCGACCGGGCCAGCGAGAAGAGCACGACGATGGCCGCCGACCCGCCAGCCAGCGAGGTATAGAACGCGGCCAGGAGCGCCAGGCCGGTTGCCGGCGACCTCTCCCATGCCTGGAGCAGCCACGGCCCGAGCACCAGCGCCCACCCCAGGTACGGGTTCGGGTTCAGCAGGTTGACGAACACCGCCTCGATGAACGTCCGGTGCGCCGGCACCTCAGGGTGATGATCGCCTCCCTCGCGCCGCCGCCAGCGCCGGATGGCATCCGTCGCCAGGTAGAGGAGGAAGATGCCGCCAACCAGGCGCAGCACGCTCACCATCACCACCGGTACGCGCGTCAGGATCAGCAGGACGACGATGATCGCCGGGAGGTCGCTGAGGAGCGGCGCGAAGGCGGCGGGCAGCGTCCGCCGCCAGCCGTTCGACACCGCGCGCGAGATCAGGTAGGCCTGCAGCTGCCCGGGCTGGGCCGCCGCCGCGAACCCGTAACTGACGCCGAAGAGCACGTAGGTCAACATCGCCGCTCGACCCGAAACGCCAGCCCTGGCAGCCCGTGGGAACCCGCCAGGGGCCGGCTCGCAGCGTCTGCTGGGATCGCACCCGGGTTCGAGGCCGCACAGCAGCACGCCCGCAAAGCCGCTCAGCGGCTCGCCGTGAACTCGTAGTCTCCCGATGCCAGCCTGAAGATGGCCTTCCCGTCCTCGTATTTCACGAAGGTCACGCCCCTCGCACGCCTGGCGTTGACCCCGCCCTCCATCACGGAATCGGCTGACGAGGTGGGCAGCCGAAGCGTCGCCGAGGTGTTCGCCGGCACGGTGGCCCGGTAGGTCAGCACGCTCCCCTCCACCTTCCAGGCGCTCGCGATCCGGCCGTGCATCGAGTCGTAGTAGCCCTCGGCAAACGTCATGGTGCCTGTCGGGTCGGGCTCGGGCTGCAGGACGAACTCACCGAAGCCGGGCTCGCCGCGTTCGATGCCCAGCGAGTGGGCCATCATCCACTGTCCCACCGCCCCGAAGGAATAGTGGTTGAACGAGTTCATGCTGTTGTTCCCGCCGAACCCGTTCTCGACGGTGTAGCCGTTGAGCCGCTCCCAGATCGTCGTCGCGCCCTGGTCGATCGCGTAGAGCCACGACGGGTACCGGTCGTTCAGGAGCAGCCGGTAGGCCAACTCGCTCAGGCCGTTCTCCGAGAGCGCCTTGCTGATCCAGGCGGTGCCGATGAACCCGGTCATCAGCGAGTACTTGGGCCGCACCACCCCGTCATCGTCCTTGTTCTCGCGCGCCACGGCATCGCCGAGGTTCTCGACCATGTCCGGCACGAGGCCGGCGTCGAACAGGCCCATGCCCAGCCCCACCGCGTACGAGGTCTGGGTGTCGGCCACCCGGAACTCGGGCGGCTTCGCCGCGCCGACCCCGCCGCCGAACCCTCCGAACGCGCCGCCCGTGGCCAGCGTCTTCTTGTCCGCGCCGACGAACGTGGCGTTGAAAGAGGCCTTTCGCTTCTCGTACAGGTGACGGTACCTGGCCGCGTCGGCCGGCTTGCCCACGAGCTCTGCGACCCTGGCCATGATCCCCAGGTCGTACGCGTGGTAGGCGGTGGCGAGGAACGCCGAACCGAGCGCGTTGTTCTGCGGCCCGAGCCAGTCGCCCAGCTGCGCGTCGCGGCTCAGGCCGGTCTTCGGGTCGATCGTCGTCTCGAGATAGTCGATGTACGCCGCCATCGCCGGGTAGTGCGCCTCGAGCAGCCGCAGGTCGTTGTACTGGAGGTACGTCTCCCAGGGCACGACGATGCCGGCGCTGCCCCAGAGGATGCCGCCGAAGCCGCCGCCAACCGGGGCGATGTCGGTGAACCGCCCGTTCGGCGCCTGGACGTCGCGCATTGCCTGCATGTGCCGCGTGAGGAACTGATCGGCGTTCGAGACGTAGGTCGCAGTGCGCGAGAAGACGTTGATGTCGCCCGACCACCCCATGCGCTCGTTGCGCTGCGGGCAGTCGGTCGGGATCGTGAGGAAGTTGCCCACGTTCGACCAGACCAGGTTCGACCACAGCCGGTTCACCTTCTCGTTCGACGTCCGGTACTCGGCGGTCAGGCTGCGGATCGAGCTGATCGCCACCCCCTCGACAGCCGAGAGCGGGAGCGGCCGATCGATCCCGGTGATCTCCACGTACTGGAAGCCGTGCGACGTGAAGCGCGGCTGGAACACCTGGCGGCCCGCCTTCATGGTGTACACGTCCTGGCTGAGCGCCGCCCGGTAGTTCTCGGTCATGATCATCCCGACGTTCCTGCCAGACTCTTCGAGGTCGGGGTAGAGCATCTCCGAGTAGCGAAGCGTCACCTTCGCTCCCGCGCGGCCCTCGTCGAACGTGATCCTCGGCACGCCGACCAGGTTCTGCCCCATGTCGTAGACGAACACGCCGGGCCTGACCTCCTTCACGCTCCTGGCGGTCAGCACCCGGAACACGCCGGCCGTGTCCCCGATCTGCCCCACGAGCGACAGCCGGTCGAAGCTGAACCGGGTTTCCGGCCTGCCACCGGGCCCGGGTTCGACTCCCGTGAAAGTGGTCCCCTCGAGCGGGACGACGACGGCAGGCTTCCACGCGCTGTCGTCGTAGCCGGGGGTCGTCCACCCCGAGACCGCAGCCTCGCGCGAGGCGTCGTACACCTCGCCGAAGTCGAGGCTGCTGTAGACGAGCGGGCCGCGCCGGAAGTACTTCCAAGTGCGATCGTTGGTCGTAATGGTGTCGGACGTGCCGTCCTGGTAGGTGACGACCAGCTTGGCGAGCAGCGACTGCCTGTCCCCGAAGTGGTTCCAGACGCTGCCGAAGCTGAGGAGCCCGCTCCACCACCCCTCGCCCAGCATGGCGCCCATCGCGTTGGCGCCCGGCACGATCAGGCCCGTCACGTCGTAGGTCTGGTACAGGTGGGTGACGTTGTACTGCGTGAGGCCGGGGTTGCAGTAGTCGTCGCCGACACGCCGTCCGTTCAGGAATACCTCGTAGACGCCGCGCGCGGTGACGTAGAGCCTTGCCGATTCGATCGCCTTGGGCCTCGTGGTGAAGGTGGTCCTGAGCATCGGCATCGAGTTCCGGCTCGGGTCGCGCACCAAAAGGACACCTTCGTCTCCGCCAGACAGCACGTACTTCCCGTCCGAGACCGAGAAGCCCGATCCGGGAGCGGCATCGGCGAAGATGCCGGCGTAGACGGGCCCCGCCAGCTCCTCGCGGAACAGGACGTTCGCCGGTGCACGGTCGTTGCGCACCACCACCTCGCGGAAGGTGGCGTTCTGTCCGGAGCCCACCGAGAACCCGATGTCGCACAGCATGCCGAACGGAAGGTAATCACCGCCCTGCCCCATCGGGTTCAGGTTCACGGCATTCGGCGGGGTGTTGCGGCCCGGCCATCCCGCCTGGCCCTGGGCGGGCGCGGAGCCGCCGGCAAACGCCGTGCTGGCATCGACGCTCAGCCAGATCTGGTCGAAGGCGCTGCGGAACGCGATCGCGTGCTCGGCGTGCTTGTTCGCCTGGTTGATGAGGGCCGTGTCGATCTCGAAGGTCCTGAAAGGGCGAGCCGGATCGTCGGTGGGAGCATAGCCGGCACGATAGACGTGCAGCCTTGCCTTGCCGTCGGGCGAGCCGTCCACCCGCGAGATGTCGAGCTCGAGCTTGATGTAGCTGCGATCGCGTGCGTTCTCGAGCTGGTAGACGTTCTTGTACCGGTCCATCAGCCGCGAGTCGTTGGCCCCATACACGAAGCTGGCCGACGTGCTGCCCGGCGCAATCGCCATCACGTAGCTCGCGTGGAAGACCGCCAGGTAGGGCGAGTACAGGACCAGGTCCTCGTCGGTCCCGCCGATCCACTCCGCCCCGCCCCACGCAGGGGCGCCGGGCTCGCTGTCCATCAGCCCCGTTTCGAACCAGGAGCTGGCGTTCAGCTCCTCCCCCGCTGCGGCCCACACGGTCACGGTCCAGGTGTAGCGGGTCGAAGCCTGCAACGGCGCGCCTGCGTACGTGATACCCAGCGATTCCCGGCTTCCGACCTTTTTCGAATCCCAGACAAGGGTGCCGCGCGAGTCGCGTACCGCGAGCCGGTACGCCGCCTGCGTGACGCCGCGCTCACCCGAGGTCGCGTGCAGCTGCCACCCGAACCGCGGCTCGCGGACATCGATCCCGAGCGGCGTGACGCGGTACTCGACGTGGAGACCCTGGATGACTACGGCCGCCCGGGCGTCAGCTGCGCTGCCCAGCAGCAGGAAGAGCGCAACCGCGAGCGTTCGTTTCAGGACGGCCAGATTCACCGCACCCCCCTCTTCTGTCTGCCCTCGACGGTCCCGCCCGCAGGGCCCCGGCCCCCACGGCTCCTTCAGCCGGCCGCGAGGCCGAGGTAGCGTATCACCGCCGGGCGCCTGCCGAAACGCCGCCACCTCGCGCGGCCGCCGGCGTACGCCCGCACCGATAGTACAATTCGCCCGCCATGGCGACCTCGCGCGACCCTCTCGACACCGCCGCCCGGCTCGTGTTCGTGCTGGCCGTTCTCTTTGCCGCCGCCTCCGTCGGCAACATCGTGCTGCCAACCGCGTACGCGCGCGAAACGGCCTCCTGGGCCGCGCAGGGCATCGGCCAGGACTGGGTGGACGTACTCGTGGCCGTGCCCGTGCTGCTCCTTTCGGCGCTGCTCGCCCGCCGCGGGTCGCGCCGCGCGGCACTCGTCATGGGCGGCGCCACCGTCTACACGGTGTACTCGCTCGTCCTCTACGCGTTCGCCGTTCACTTCAACCAGCTGTTCCTCGTCTACAGCGCGGCGCTCGGCGTCGGCTTCTACGCGCTCCTCAACCTCGTCATCTCGTACAGCGGCGACGACCCGAGGTCTTGGCTGTCCCCAGGAAGCCTGGCCAGGCGGGCCGCGGGCGCCTTCGCCGTGTTCCTCGGCGTCGCGTTCTACGCGCTCTGGCTTGCCGAGATCGTCCCGGCCATCGCCGCGGGCCAGCCGCCGAAGACGCTCGCCGAGGTCGGCCTCATCACCAACCCGGTGCAGGTGCTCGATGTGGGCATCGTGCTGCCCGCCTTCGTGATCGGCGGGATCGCCTTGCTGAGCGGCAGGCGGCTGGGTTACTGGCTGGTACCCGTCATGCTCACCTTCGCCGTGCTGATGGACCTCGCGCTCATCGGGGTGGACGTGTCGATGGCCGCCCGGAACGCGGCGGGCGGCGGGCAGCGAGTCGTGATGTTCGCGGTGATGGCGGCGATTTCGCTGGCGTGCTGCCGGGGAATGCTAGGGGGCAGCACGCGAGAGGACTGAGGGCGCAGCAACCGCCGGAGGTGGACTACAGGTCGCGACGCGCGTACACCACGAGCGCCACGGCAAGTCCCGCCGTGCCCGCGAACAGCAGCAACGCCGGGTTCCACCACGGGATCGGCTGACCAATGGCGAGGAGGATCGGGTCGAAGTAGTGGAACGGCGAAAGCCGGGCCAGCAGCATTGCCGGCTCCCAGACCCGCGCCACGACATCGACGAGGAACAGCGCGAAGACGAGCAGGCCGGCCACGGCTCCCGCCACTCCCCGGCGCCTGGCTGCCGACCCGATGGCCAGCGCCACTCCCCCGCAGCACACCATGAGGGCCGCCATCAGGCCGCCGAGCGACAGGATCAGCCTGGGCGACGGCCAGTCGATCCCCTCGGGCGCAAAGAGCGCAAGGCCGGCCCACGTGCCGGCGCACATCGCCCCGCAGGTCGCGAGCGCAACGCCGGCCAGGAGGATGGCGCTGCGCGCGATGGGCACCCAGCGTGGAAGAGGGCGTGCCAGCAGCAGGTCGTTGAACCGGTGTTCCACCTCGGAAGCCGGCTCGGTGGCCACCGCGATGGCCAGCCCGACCAGGAACGCGATCACCGCGAAGTGGAAGAAGCCGAGCAGGACAATCCCGTCGAAGGTGAGCAGCGCCAGGAACGACGGGCCGAACGCCTGGCGCAGGAAGTCGGGCACCATCGCCGCGATCTCGTCGAACGAGCCGGCCTGCTCGAACGAGGCGGCCATCAGCGCCGCGAGGGACTGGAACACCACGAGCAGCGCGGCCGTCGCGCCGAGCAGCGCACGGTTCCGGCGCACCGAGTGGCCGATGAGCGCCGCCAGCGCGCGTGTCACGGCGCCCCCCTGTAGTACGGGACCACGATCTCCTCGAGGCGCGGCTCCCGCACCTCGAGGTCGGCCACGTCGAGCCCTGCCAGGCGCGTGAGCAGTGGCCCGAGGGGGCCGCGGGCCTCGAGATTCCAAGCCGCTGGGGCAGAGCCGATCACTTTCAGCCCCGGCGCAATCTCGGGGGGCGGTGGTGGCGCCTCTGACGCGAACCGGACGACCACCGTGCGCGGCGCCAGCTCGCGCAGTTCGTCGATCGACGCCAGCAGCACCAGCCTCCCCTCGCGCAGCACGCCGACCCGCGTGCACACCCGCTCGACCTCCGAGAGCACGTGCGACGACAGGAACACCGTGCGGCCGCGCGCGCGCAGGTCGGCGACGAGCGCCCAAACCGCTTCCTGCATCACGGGATCGAGGCTCTCGGTCGGCTCGTCCAGGATCAGGAGCGGCGGGTCGTGTTGAAAGGCCTGCACGAGCGCCAGCTTCCGTTTCATGCCGGTGCTGTAGTCGCGGACCCGCCGGGCGAGATGGCGCGCCGGCAGGTCGAAGCGCTCGACCAGCTCGGCGCGCCAGGCCGCGTCCACGCGACGGCCGCCCACCCGCTCGAGCAGCCGCAGCAACTGCTCGCCGGTCATGTCGGCGAGGAACGGCGGTTCGCCCGGCAGGTAGCCCACCAGGCGGCGCACCTCGAGCGAGGCCGCGCGGCAGTCGTGCCCGAAGATTCGCGCGTTCCCGGCCGTCGGCCGGATCAGGTCGAGCAGCAGGCGGATGGTGGTGGTCTTGCCGGCCCCGTTCAAACCGAGGAAGCCGAACACCTCGCCCTCGTGCACCTCGAGCGACAGGCCGGCCAGCGCCTGCGCGCGGCCGTAGCGCTTGCCAAGGTTGTCGATGGCGATGGGGAGCAGTTCGGGCACGGCCGAGAGTCTACTCCTGTCTGACCGAAACCGGGGGAATCCGGGCAGGGCGAAGCCCTGCCCGGCGAGGGCTAGCGGCTGCGGACGGCGCCAAGCGCGCGGGCCGGCAGCAGGACCACGCCGCGCAGCAGCCCGAGCACCCCGTCAACGGCGATCCCCAGGATCCGGAACGGAAGCAGGAGGAGCCAGACGAAGGGGTAGAGCACCAGGGCGAGCAACGCGAGGGGCCAGCAGCAGAAGAGAAGCAGCAGCCAAAGCAGGAACGTGAGCATCCGGTTCCTCCTGCCCGTCATTGGATCAGACGAAGCTCGGCCGCCCGAAGTTCACGTCCTGGATCGGCTCTTCAGGTCACCCGCCGCCGGATCGGTGACCGGGATGTCGCAGGTGAAGTTGCGGCAGATGTAAGCCGCGGGCACGCCGCCGCGCATCCCCATGCCGGCCAGGTGCGGCAGGTCGCGCGCGAGGGCGGCTGCCTGACCTGGTTCGAGGCGGAGGATGATTGCGAACGGCCGGTAGCGCGACTCGACGGCCCGGATCAACTCCCGTGTTCGCGGGTCGCGCGCCTCGCCCACTACCACGATCTCCTGGCGGTCGGCGTGGTAGGCCGAGAGCGCGGCGAGCATCATCGGCAGCGCGCGCGACGCCAGCGAGAGCCGCGGTTCGAATGCCTGCAGCGTGCGCTCGATCCGCGCCGGCAGGTTGCCCGCGCCATCGGTCACCGCGGGAGACCCGCCGATGGCATCGCCGCCGGCCCCGGGCATGAGCTGCGTGAGGGCGATGAGGTTGAGCAGGCCGACCGAGCTTGCCGCCGGCTCGGCGCCGTCGTATTCCTCCTTCAGCCGCAGCAACATCGACGGGTCGCCGTTCGTGGTGCTGAACCACCCACCGGCCTCGTCCCAGAACAGGTCGTCCTGCCGGCGCTGCAGGCGGAGCGCGAAGCGCAGGTCGCCGGGATCCCCACCTGCCTGGAACAGCTCGAGGAGGCCGAAGACCAGGCAGGCGTAGTCTTCGGCGTAGCCGTCAATGCCAGCCTCGCCGGCCCGGTAGCGGCGCAGCAGCCGCCCTCGCTCCTCGTCCCACAGGTGTTCGCGGAGGAACGCGGCGGCCCGCCGCGCGGCGTCGAGGTAGGCCGCGGCCCGTGGGGCGGCATCGGGGCGCAATGCCGCAACCACGCGCGACGCCCGCGCGAAAGCCGCCATCGCCAGCCCGTTCCAGGCGGAGATGACCTTGTCGTCGAGCCCCGGCCGCGGGCGTGAGGCCCGTGCCTCGAAGAGGATGCGGCGGGCCCGCTCGCATGCGGCCGCCACCTCGTCCCGCTCGAGGCCGTGAAGCCTCGCCACCTCCTCGTCGCTGGCGGCGCGGTAGAGGATGTTGCGGCCGCTGAACTCGCCCTGCGGGTCGTGCGGGGCATTCCCCTCGGGCCTGACGCCGAAGCAGGCCTTCGCGACCGCGGCGTCGGCGCCGAGCAGGCGGTCGGTCTCGTCCGCCTCCCACAGGTAGAAGGCCCCCTCGGCCGGGTGCGCCCCCTCCGGGGCATCAGGAGGCACGCTGTCGGCATCCTCGGCCGAGTAGAACCCACCGGCGGGGTCGGACAGGTCGCGTGCAACGTAAGCCAGCGTGTCCTCGGCCACCTCGAGGAGCGACAGGTCACCGGAGGCCTGCGCCGCCTCGAGCAGCACACGAACGATCTGCGCCTGGTCGTACAGCATCTTCTCGAAGTGGGGCACCCGCCACTGCCCGTCCACCGAGTAGCGGTGGAAGCCGCCCCCCACGTGGTCGCGAATGCCGCCGTCGCTCATCGCGCGGAGCGTCGCGGTGACCATCGCGAGCGCCCGGGTGTCACCCGTGCGTGCGTGCTCGCGCAGCAGGAAGAGCAGCTCGGAAGGGCGAGGGAACTTCGGGGCGCGGCCGAAGCCGCCGTCGCGATGGTCGAACTGGCTGGCCAGCTCCTCGACGGCCTGTACGAGCACAGTCGCCGGCGGGATGCGGGGGCCGGGCCCGGAGGCAGTGGCCCGAACCAGCTGCTCGTGCACGCTCTCGGCCGATGCCAGCACGCGCGCCCGATCCTCGAGCCACAACCGCGCCAGTTCGCGAAGCACCTCGCGGAATCCCGGTCGCCCGTAGCGCGATTCGGGCGGGAAGTAGGTGCCGCCGTAGAACGGCTTGAGGTCGGGCGTCAGGAAGACGCTCATCGGCCAGCCGCCCTGCCCCGTGGTGGCCTGCACGAAGGTCATGTACACGCGATCCACGTCGGGCCGCTCCTCGCGATCGACCTTCACCGGCACGAAGCGCTCGTTGAGCAGCGCCGCAATCTCCTCCGACTCGAACGACTCGTGCGCCATCACGTGGCACCAGTGGCAGGTCGAGTAGCCGACCGACAGGAAGATCGGCCGGTCGTCACGCCGCGCCGCGGCGAACGCCTCCTCGCCCCACGGGTACCAGTCCACCGGGTTCGCAGCGTGCTGCAGGAGGTACGGGCTCTTGGAGGAGGAAAGGCGGTTCACGGGGGCTCCTGGGGAACGTGGTTGCCGGTTGTTGGTTGTTGGCTTCCGCCTGCCGTCGTCTATGTCCTCGGCGTCGGGGCCGCGGGCACCTGCTCGGAGCGGCCGCGGCGCAGCCGCGCGTACGCCGCCGTGAACTCCGCGCCGTACAGCAGCACGACCGCGCACGTGTACACCCAGATGAGGAACACCACCACCGCGGCGATCGACCCGTGCACGAAGGTGAACCGGCTCATGTCGCTCACGTAGAACGAGAATCCCTCGAGCGCCGCGCGCCACAGGAGACCCGTCAGGATCGCGCCCGGCCAGACGTCCCGGAACCGCACCTTCGCGTTCGGCACGAAGTAGTAGATCAGCCCCACCACGATGACCAGCATCAGAGTAGCGGCCCACCGCACGAGCAGGTTCTGCAGCACGGCGAACCCCGGCACCCGCGCCACGAGCGCCGGGTACCAGGTGGCGTCGATGA
>JARKSS010000402.1 GCA_029974175.1 Vicinamibacterales bacterium | reverse complement strand
GGTCTCCGACGCGGGTGGCACCCGGATGGCTCGGCCGCTTGGTGACGACTTTTGTCGCGCTGTTGTCGCGCTGTGTCGCGTATTGTCGCCTCTTGTCGCGGAGTTCCGCGGTTGGCTGATCCTTGAAGCTCTTCTTTCTCCTCCACGGCACGATCGAGCGTGAGAAGCGTACCGTGCGTGCGATGGTCGAGATCTACTGCGCCGGCCACCACGGCCGGCGGCGGGATCCTCCGTGCGAAGAGTGCCGCGAGCTGCTCGACTACTCGCACGAGCGTCTCGATCGCTGTCCGTACGGCGACGAGAAGCCATCCTGCAAGGCCTGCCCGATTCACTGCTACCGGCCCGACCCGCGCGAGCGGATGCGCGAGGTGATGCGCTACGCGGGCCCCCGGATGCTGTGGCGCCACCCGTGGCTGGCCCTCGCGCACCTGTGGCAGGAGCGGGCCCGAGGAACGCCCGCGAGACCACGGCGGCGCCGCGGCGGATCGGGGTAGACTGTCAGGCCGGAGGTTCCGCGTGAAGACCGCCATCGCTGCCGCGCTCATGGTGCCGGCCCTCACCGCCCAGCAGCCTGCGATCGACAACGCTCCGGCGGGCCGCCCGCTGCACGACCGCATCGACCGCGCCGCTTCAGAGGTGATGCCGAAGGTCATCGAGTGGCGCCGCGACCTGCACCGGCATCCCGAGCTGGGCAACCGTGAGGTGCGGACGGCGGGGATCGTCGCGGAACACCTGCGGCGGCTCGGTCTCGAGGTCCGGACCGGCATCGCCCGCACCGGTGTCGTGGGCGTGCTGCGCGGGGGCAAGCCGGGCAAGGTCGTCGCGCTGCGCGCCGACATGGACGCCCTCCCGGTGACCGAGGAGACCGGGCTGCCGTTCGCCTCGACCGTGCGCGCCGAGTACAACCGGAGCGAGGTCGGGGTGATGCACGCCTGCGGTCACGACGCGCACACCTCGATGCTGATGGGTGCGGCCGAGGTGCTGGCAGGCGTTCGGGCCGAGCTTCCGGGGACGGTGGTCTTCATCTTCCAGCCGGCGGAGGAAGGTGCGCCTGCCGGCGAGGATGGCGGCGCGGCGGTGATGGTTGCCGAGGGCGTGCTCGACACCCCGAAGGTGGACGCCATCTTCGGCCTTCACGTCTTCCCGTTCGAGGCAGGCGCCATCCAGGTGCGGCCGGGCGGATTCATGGCGGCGGGAGACACGCTCGAGATCCGCGTCATGGGCCGTCAGACGCACGGTGCGCTCCCCTGGCAGGGCGTCGATCCGATTGTCGTGGGCTCGCAGATCGTGCTCGCGCTGCAGACGATCGTCAGCCGCCAGTCCGACCTCACGTCGGCACCGGCCGTCATCACGATCGGGATCTTCGAGGCCGGCAACCGCAGGAACATCATCCCGGACGAGGCGCGGCTCGTGGGGACGATTCGCACCTTCGACGAGGAGATGCGGCGCGAGATCCACGAGCGGGTGAAGCGCACGGCGTCAGGGATCGCCGAGGCTGCCGGGGCGACGGCCGAGGTCCGCATCACTCACGGCAACCCGATCGTCTACAACGACCCGGCGCTCACCGCGAAGATGGCGCCGAGCCTGGCGCGCGTGACGAAGACCTTCTTCCCGAACCCGCCGGTCACGACCACCTCCGAGGACTTCTCGGAGTATCAACAGCGCGTGCCCGGCGTGTTCTTCTTCCTCGGCATCGCCCCGAAGGGCGTTGACCCGTCGAAGGTCGAGCCGAACCACTCGCCACGGTTCATGGTCGATGAAGACGCGCTCGTCACGGGCGTGCGCGCGCTGGCCAGTGTGGCCGCCGATTACCTCCACCAGTAGAACAGGCGTCCCGCCCGTCACGACGGCTCAGGGCTCAGGGCTCACGGCTCAGGTCCATGGCTCAGGGCTCACGGCTTAGGGCTCAGGGCTCGGGCCTATGGCTCACGGCTCAGCGCTTGGCAGGCCGCTGCAAAACGCGACCTGAGCGCAAATGCAAAAAGGAGAATGCAAAGACCCGCCTCTTTTCATTCTCCATTCTTCCTTCTGCATTGCATGGTTCCTTTCTGCAGCAACCTGTCAGGGCTCAGGGCGTGCCACGTCGTACGTCCCTGCGTCCTCCGCGCCTCGGCGGTGAATGTAGTGGACAAGCCGCACCTGCTTGCTCCGGGGCTACACCGCCCAGATCGCGATCACGACACCCGCCAGGATTGCCGCGAGGATCGCGTCGTACTTCCCCGCCGGCACTGCGGGCGGATGCTCGGCCGCGCCAAACCCCCGCGCGTGCGCGGCGGCCACCACGTCTTCCGCCTTGCGCAGCACCTCTGCGACCAGCGTGACGAGGATCAGCCGGACGCTGCGGAGGCGGCGGCGCCGGAATCCGCCCCGCTGACGAAAGGCCTGCCAGGTGGTGGCCGTGGTCTCCTGCACGACCGGCAGCATGTTGACCGCGATGCCCAGCGCGAAGCCAAGCCCGGGAAGGCCGAAACGATCGAGGAGTCCGGCGACGGCCACCACCGGGACGGTGGCGGCGAAGCCCGCCGCGGCGAGGAGGATGGCGAGCGCGCGGGCGCTCATTTCGGCGCCGAGCGCAAGCCCTGGCAGCGACACCCGCAAGGGCCCGAGGCCGTACGCCGGATCGCCCCCGAACAGCAACGCCGGCACCAGCAGGAGCGCCAGCATGATCCAGGCGTAGGCGGCCCGCAAGGCCCGGAAGGCGGAGCGGTGACACGCGAGGGCCAGCGCAAGCGCAAGCCCCAGGGCCCAGCCGGCGCGCAGGCCCTGGCCGCCAACGGCCGCAAGCACGACGGCCGCGAGACAGGCAAACCGGCCCGGTACCCCCAGCAGCGCGTGTGCTCCGCTTGCCGTCATCGAACGTTCTCGACCCGCCCGGCGCGTCGGGCCGCACCGTGTCCCGCCTCCCACGCAAGCCATCCGGCCAGCGCGCCGGCCGACACGTGCAGCGCGACGAAGACGGCCAGCGCGCCGGCCAGCGCCCCGGCCTCGAGGCCAAGCCACCGCATCAGCCCGCGCACCATCTCGAGGTAGACGGCGAGCACGCCCCGGCCGGCAATCAAGGTTTGCGTGACAAGCGGGTGCACGACCGGCCAGGCGAGCGCCGCGGCCCCGGCTGCCACGAAGCCCGCCCGCCGCGTTCCCGCCGCCAGGACGACCGCCTCGGCAATGGCACTCTCGACGACGATGGCAAGCATCGGGCTGAAGACGAAACCCCCGACGCTGAAGGCCTTCAGCAGCGCGGTCACGATGCCGATGGCGAGCAGGCTCCCGGCGCGCGGCACGAACAGGCGCCCGATGAGCGCGATGGTCATGCCCGCAGACCCGAGGACCAGCCCCGCGAACGGAATGCGGAGCGCGTGAAGTGCCGCGCCGAGCGTTGCCTCGAGCCCTCCCCACAGCGCGCCGAACACGCCGACGTAGACGAGGCTACGAAGGCCGAACCGCATCGACCGGCCTCCCCTCGGCGGCAATCCGCCCGCCCCGCAGCAGCATCACGCGGTCGGCGTACCGGTGCACCAGCTTGAAGTCGTGGCTGATGAGCAGCACGCTCGTGCCCGACCGGGTGAGCGACAGGAGAAAGTCCATCACGTGCTGCAGGTGGCGCCAGTCCTGCCCGATCGTCGGCTCGTCGAGCACGAGCACGCGCGGGCGCAGCGCCAGGAGGGCCGCCAGCACGGTCCGCTGCTGCTCGCCGAGCGAGAGCTGCTGCACCTGCCGCGACGCCAGCGCGGTGAGGCCGGTCGCTTCGAGCGCCGCACGCGCCGCGGCGGCCGCCTCGCCGAAGTTCCCGGGGCCAAACCCGACCTCCTCGCCCACCGTGTCG
>JARKSS010000401.1 GCA_029974175.1 Vicinamibacterales bacterium | reverse complement strand
CTGAACCAGTACCGCAACTACCAGCAGCTGCTGAACCTGGTTCCGGGCGCGACGCCGACCCAGTTCCAGAACGCCGAGCTCGACACGCCGGCGCGCTCGCTGCGCACCTGGGTCAACGGCGTGCAGCCGAACGCCAACACGACGCGCGTGGACGGCGCCGTGTCGGTGAACGTGTGGCTGCCGCACCACGCGATGTACGTGCAGTCGGCCGAGTCGATTGACACGGTGTCGGTGGCGACGAACAACTTCGACGCCGACACGGGGATGGCGGCGGGCGCGGCCCAGACCGTCATCACCAAGTCGGGCACGAACACGCTGCGGGGGTCTGCGTTCTACTTCCTGAACAACGACAAGCTGAACGCGAACACCTACTACAACGACTACTTCGACCTGCCGAAGGCGAAGGGCAGCACGAAGACGTTCGGCGGCACGCTCGGCGGCCCGATCGTCAAGAACAAGCTGTTCTACTTCGCGTCGTGGGAGCGCTTCGACACCGAGCGGCCGACGACCTACACCTACTCGGTCCCGACCGCGAAGATGCGGCAGGGCGACTTCAGCGAGGTCGTGGCGGTCTACCCGACCTTCAAGCTGTTCAACCCGTACTCGGATCCGACCGGCGCGGCGCGCGAGCAGTGGACGGACAACCGGATCCCGTCGCAGTACCTCAGCCCGATCGCGCTGAGCCTGCTCCGGTTCCTGCCCGAGGTGAACAGCGACAAGGACCTCAACTCGAACGGGCTCTTCGACGACTACACGCAGCTCCGCACCGAGTTCCAGACCCGCGACAACGTCGACCTCAAGATCAACTACCAGATCAACCCGAACGCGACGGTCTGGGGCAAGTTCGGCTACATGAAGAACGAGGGGTCGGGGAACAACTTCTACCTCGGCTTCGACAATCCGCCGAGCGGTGACACCAAGGTCTACCTGACGACCTTCGGCACGACCTGGACGATCAACTCGACGACGGTGCTCGACGCCAACGCCGGGATGAGCCGGCAGAACCAGGACCTGTTCCCGCCCGACTACGGCAAGAACTACGGCATCGAGGCCGGCATCCCCGGCACGAACAACCCCAACGACATCCGCGAGAGCGGCCTGCCGTACATGGGCGCGACCTATGCCGTGGGCTACGGGACGGCGAGCTGGCTGCCGCTGTTCCGCAAGGAGACCAGCTACTCGGCGTCGCTCGGCGTCACCAAGGTCTTCTCCAAGCACGAGACGCGCGTGGGCTTCGACTTCGTGCGCCTCGAGCTCAACCACCGCCAGGCCGAGTGGGGCTCTTACGGCCTCAAGGGCGGCTTCGCGTTCAGCGGCAACACCACCGGCAACGTCGGCTACATCTCGCCGGGCTGGAACAGCTGGGCCGCGTACCTGATGGGCCTGCCCTACTCCTACTCGGAGGACACCCAGACCGAGGACATGTCGGGCCGCGAGAACCAGCTCGCGTTCTACATCCGCGACCGCTGGAAGGTGACGCCGAAGCTGACGGTCAGCGCCGGCGCCCGCCTCGACTACTACCCGCTGATGTCGCGCGCCAACGGCCGCGGCATCGAGATCCTCGACTACAACACCCGCATCGTGACGCTGGGCGGCCTGGGCGGCAAGCCGAAGAACCCGGGCATCGACTACCAGGCGTGGTACGTCGAGCCTCGCCTCGGCGCGGCCTACCGCATCAACGAGGACACCGTCATCCGCGCCGGCTACGGCAACACCCGCAACCCGCTGCCGTGGTCGCGCCCGATGCGCGGCTCGTACCCGTTCGACGTCAACAACAACGCCAACGCGCTGGGGACCTACGAATGGGTGACGACGCTCGCCCAGGGCATCCCGGCCGTCAATCTCCCCGACACCTCCAAGGGTGAGGTCATCCTGCCGAGCGGCGTCTACATCCGTTCGCCCAACCCGAACGACGTGGACCGCGGCGTGGTGCACCAGTGGAACGTGACCTTCCAGCGGCGTCTCCCGCTCGACCTCGCGCTCGAGGTGGCGTACGTCGGCACGGCGACCAACGGCGGCTACGCCGACCTGAACCTCAACGTGGGCAGGCCGGGCGGCGGCGGCAGCGCGGCGGCCTACTACAACTCGTTCGGGACCTCGGCCATCACCGACTGGGGTTCGCGGACGAAGAGCCGGTACAAGGGGCTGCAGATGGCCCTGAACCGGCCGTTCAAGAACGGCCTGATGCTCAAGGGCGCCTACACCTGGAGCCAGTCGAAGAACATGGCTGACGAGGACGGGTGGACGGGCCTGACGTGGAACTACCTGCCGAAGTACGACGACAACTTCGCGATCGCCGGCTTCGACCGGACGCACGTCGCCAGCCTCGGCTGGGTCTACGAGCTGCCGTTCTTCCTGAACCGCAACGACGCCGTCGGCACGCTGCTCGGCGGCTGGCAGTTCAACGGCGTGGCGCGGTGGTTCACGGGCACGCCGTACAGCATCAGCGGCACCAACAACGCGCTGGCGTGCCAGGGCTGCGGCTCGGTGCTGATCAACTACAGCGGCGACCCGAAGCCGATCGGCGATCCGACCAACTTCAACCAGCCGTACTACGACAAGAGCAAGTTCTCGCAGCCGACCGGCCTCGGCGTCGAGGGCTTCGGCAACACCAAGCGGAACCACTTCCGCCGCCCGGCGCAGTGGGGTGTTGACGTGTCGCTCTTCAAGGCGTTCCCGATCGGGCGCCTGCGTCCCGAGCTGCGCGTGGACGTGACCAACGTGTTCAACCACTTCAACTGGGGTGCGCCGAACAGGACGTTCACGTCGCCGCAGTTCATGCTCTACAACCCGGGCAGCGTGGACTACACGGCGATCTACTCGCCGCGCCGCGTCCAGATCGGGTTCCGCGTGGAGTTCTAAGGGTCAGCCTTGACGCACAGGCCCGGCGCCTGTGCAACTGGTCCGGGGGCGCGGCCGCCAGGCCGCGCCCCCTTTTTCTGTACGTCACTCGTGCCGCAGCGCCTGGATGGGGTCGAGCCCCGCCGCGCGCCTGGCCGGCAGGTAGCCGAACAACACCCCCATCGCCGCCGAGAACACGAAGGCCACCAGGTTGATCTGGGGGTTGAAGACGTAGGGCAGTCCCATCATCCGCGTCAGCGCCAGCGAGGCCGTCGTGGCCAGGGCCAGGCCGATCAGCCCGCCGAACGACGACAGGGTCACCGCCTCCACCAGGAACTGCAGCAGCACCTCGCGCTCGAGCGCCCCGATCGCCAGCCGCGTTCCGATCTCGCGCGTCCGCTCGGTCACCGACACCAGCATGATGTTCATGATCCCGATGCCGCCCACCAGCAGGCTGACGGCCGCCACCGCGCCGAGGAGCGCGGTGAGAATCTGCGTGCTGCCCGACATGGCGGTGGCGATCTCCCGGGTGTCGAGGATGTTGAAGTCGTCGTCCTCGCCCTCCTCGATCCGGCGGCGCTCCCGCATCAGCGATTCCAGGCGCGCCTTCAGGGCGGCGGTGTCCACCCCGTCCTTCGCCGAGATCATCATCGACGAGATGTTCTGGTTGCCCGCCAGCCGCCGCTGCACGGTCTTGAGCGGCATCACGATCACGTCGTCCTGGTCGCGTCCCATCGACGCCTGGCCCTTCGACTTCAGCAGGCCGATGACCTCGCACGAGAAGTCCTTGACCCGGATGGCGCTTCCCACGGGATTCTGGCCCTCGAACAGCTTCGTCCGGATCGTCTCGCCAACCACGCAGACCGGGCTGCCCGTCGCCATCTCCGCGTCGCTGAAGGTCCGTCCCGAGGCCAAGGTCCAGTTGGCGGCCGTGAAGTAGTCGTTGTTCGAGCCGGTCACCGAGGTGGACCAGTTCCTCGCCATCCACACGGCGTCGCCGAGGCTCCGCTCGTCGGCGCCAGGGCCTTGATGCCGCCGACCTGCTCCTCGATGACCCGCACGTCGGCCACCTTGAACGACGCGGCGGTCGTGCGGTCACGGTTCGGCCCGGGCCGCTGGCCGGGCATCAGCACCGGTTGCTGCCCAGGCTCGCGATCTGATCGGCGACCGCCTTGGTGGCCCCGTTTCCCAGCGTCACCATGGTGACCACCGCGGCGACGCCGATGACGATGCCGAGGATGGTCAGGAACCGACCGCATCAGGTTGCGGCGCATTTCCTTCAACGCCAGCTGCACGGTGTTCCACAGCATTACGACACCTCTTCCTGCACCGCGTCGCTCTCGACGCGCCCGTCGAGGAAGTGGACGACGCGCTGGGCGTAGGCCGCCGCCTGGGGTTCGTGCGTCGCCATCAGGATGGTCAGCCCCCGTTCACGGTTCAGCGACGACAGCAGCTCCATGGATCTCCCGCGTGCGCTGGGTGTCGAGGTTGCCGGTCGGCTCGTCGGCCAGCAGCACGAGCGGGTTGGTCACCAGTGCCCGCGCGATGGCCACGCGCTGCTGCTGGCCGCCCGACAGTTCGGCGGGCGTGTGCGCCTCCCACCCTGCCAGGCCGACGAGCTTCAGCGCGTCGCGGGCCGCCCCCCGCCGTTCCTTCAGGCCGACTCCGCGGTAGAGCAGCGGCAGCTCGACGTTCTCGACGGCGGTGGTGCGCGCCAGCAGGTTGAAACCCTGGAACACGAACCCGAGGCAGTGCCGGCGGAGCAGCGCCACCGCTCCCGCGGTCGCACATGCGGCGAGCGGCACGGCCGCGAGACGAATGTCAATCTGAAAACGCGTGTCATCGTCGTCCAATCTTCCTGTCTCGATTAGACGACGGCGTGTCCGGGCGTGCGGTAAAGAGTGGTCGGCGAACTGTAAAGGACTGTCAGCGTGCGATCGGCAACGTGACAATCACCTCGAGGCCGCCGCCGGCCGCGTTGCGAGCCTTGACGGTCCCGCCTTGCGAGGCGATGGCGCGCTGGGCGATCGAGAGGCCGAGGCCGATTCCACCCGAGGCGCCATCGGGGAAAGCATAGTGCAGCTCTCCCTATTCAAGGGTCCTCCCGGGCCTCTGGCGGCAAAGACTCGTCGCCGGCGTGTAGAGAAGTGTCAGAGCCGAAGGCCCCGCCGTCCCGGCCGTGGCCAGGAACCTTCCTTGCTTGTGCCCGTAGTACCTCACATACCGACAGCGCCAGAAGCTCGAGTTCGCTTTGGGTCCGGAGCCGGGATCGCGAGCCGCCTCGCGTTCCCTGGGCCCTTGGAGCTGTGGCGCAAGCCGTGAGTCGTCCCTATGCGCCTGCGTCTAGCCGGTCTGCTCGTCGCCGCCCTGCTCGTCTTCACCTATCGCGGGACCGGGATCTACCTGCGCTACTTCTCGGCCGACCTCAGCTCGACGCTGCCGCTGAACGTGGCCCGGACCGGCGAGCACTTGGTTATTCAGGCCGTTGACGAGAACGCTCCCTGCTTCAGCGCCTGGCCCGGCAGCCAGGTGCCGAAGCCCGGCGACCGGGTGCTCGAGATTTACGACCACGAGGGCCGTGGCGGCGCGGTCGACGGGATGTTCGACTACGGCGCCTACATCAAGCCGATCAACGTGTCCAGTCCGTGGACACTCGTGGTGGAACGTCCCGGGCCGGGCGGCCCCCATCGCCTGAGGTTGGCGATGCCTCCTTCGACGCCGCTGGTGTGGAGCCCCGCCACGTGGCTCGTCAACCTCGCGGTCGATTTCTACCTGCCGTTCCTGGCGGCGGTGACCGGCCTGCTGATCGGCCTGGCCCGGCCGCGGGACAACCAGGCCTACCTGGCCTCGCTCCTGTTCATGGCGCTGGCCCTCACGCTGGGTTCGCACGTCGGGCAATACCCGCCGCTCATCCGCGAGGTGTCGCTCCTGGTGGGTGTCACGGGCTCGTCGTTCCTGCCGTACCTGGTGTTCCTGTTCTTCCTGCGGTTCCCCGTGCGGTCGCCCCTCGACCGCGCCGTGCCCTGGCTCAACGGGCTGATGCTGTGCGTGACAATCCTCGGCTGGGCCGGCGCGGTGGTGTGGCAGTTCAGCCTCTACCGCTCGTTCCGGGCGGCCGATGCCATCGAGGCGGCGCTCGGCCGCTGGAACCTTGGCATCCCCCTGTTCGAGTCGATCGTCACGGCGTTTGCCGCCTCGATGATCCTGCTCGCCCTTGCCGCGGTGCTGTTGAACGCCCGCGCGGCGAGGAGGCCCGACGAGCGCCGGCGGCTCCGCATCGTCGCGGCCGGGGCGGTCATCGGCCTGCTGCCCGCTGCCGCGCTCCTGGCGCTGGCGTCCGCGCGGGTGCAGGTTCCGCTCGGCGTGCCGCTGGTCGCGATCCCGCTCATCGGGCTGTTTCCCCTGTCGTTCGCCTACGTGGTGGTGCGGCACCGGGTGTTCGGGATCCGGCTGATCCTGCGGCGCGGCCTGAAGTACGCCCTGGTGTCGCGCGGCTTCCTGCTGGCCGAGGGCGCCCTGATCTTCTTCGTGCTGCTTGGCGTGCTGGGGTCGGGGTTCCGGTGGCTCAACCCCGAGTCCGACGTGCTGGCCGCCTCTGCCGGGGCCGCACTCGCGACGCTGGTCCTCACGCTGGGGATGCGCAGCGTACACCGCCAGGTGCTTCCGCTCATCGACCGGCACTTCTTCCGCGACGCGTACGACACGCGGCGCATCCTCACGGACTTGAGCCGCGCGGTGCGCCGCATGGCCTCGAGCCCGCGCGAGCTGCTGGAGTGCGTGGCCAAGGAGATTGGCGAGGCCCTTCACCCGGCACGGATCGCGGTCTTCCTGCGGCCCGACGCGGTGGCGGGGCTTCGGCCGCTCGATGGGCCGGAGGGTGCCTGCTGGGTTGCTTCGGGCCAGGCCGAGGGGATCCCCTTCCTGCTGTACGTGGACGAGTCGCCTCCTGCCGCGGCTCCCTCGTCGCGCCCACCCTACAGGTTGTCCGCACGCACGCCGCTGGCCGCGCACCTTGCCGCCTCGGCGGCCGGCGAGCCCGAGACGCTCGACGTGATGGCGTTCGAGACGCCCGCCGCGGGCGTGCCGCTCCCGCCGATGCGCGTGGCGCCGGTGCACGCGGGCGGGTGCCTCGATGACGAGCGGCTGCTGGGGCGGTTCGGGGCGCGGCTGGTCGTGCCGCTGGTGACCGGCGGCCGGGTCCTTGGGTTTCTCCTGCTCGGCGAGAAGCTCTCCGAGGAGCCCTACAGCCGCGAAGACCGCGAGCTGCTGACGATTGTCGCCGGGCAGGCGGCCATCGCCCTCGACTATGCGTACGTGATTGGACAGGCGGCCGAGCGGGCGGCGCTGCTGCGCGAAGTCCAGATCGCCCAGCAGGTGCAGGCCAAGCTGTTCCCACACGAGCAGCCCCCGATGCGCTCGCTCCGCTACAGCGGGATCTGCCGCGCCGCCCGCGGCGTCGGCGGCGACTTCTACGACTTCCTGCCGCTCACCAGCGACCGTCTCGGCCTGGCGGTGGCCGACATCGCCGGCAAGGGGCTGCCCGCGGCGCTGCTGATGGCCAGCCTCCAGGCGCTGCTCCGAAGCCACGCACCGACCTACGCCGGCGACCTCGGCGCGCTCGGGGCCGAGCTGAACCGGCACCTGGTCGAAGCGTCAGATGGGGCACGCTTCGCCTCGCTCTTCTTCGGAATCTACGACGACCGATCGCGCGAGCTGCGATACCTGAACGCCGGGCACCTCCCGCCACTCATCGTCCGCAAGGGGGGCGGTCCCGAGACGACCGTCAGGAGCCTCGAGACGGGGGGCATGGTGCTTGGCATCTTCCCGGGGCAGCCGTACGTCCAGAGGTCGGTGTGGCTCGAGCGCGGTGACCGGATCGTGATCTACTCCGACGGTGTCACCGAGGCGTCCGATCCATGGGGCGAGATGTTCGGCGACGAGCGCCTTATTGAAACGGTGGATCGCTTCAGGTCGCTTCCTGCCGAAGAGCTGCCCGGGCGGATCCTGGACGAGGTGACGCGCTTTGTCGGCGCCTCTCCCCAGCAGGACGACATCACGGTCATCGCGGCGGAGGTGGTGTAGAGGCGCAGCGGCGCGTCAGCGGTGTGCATCGGCCCAGGCTCGCGCCTGGAGGAGGGCGCGCTTCACTTCGCCGGGGTTGGTGGACTGCGGCGTGCGCTTGGCGGCCACCGAGGCCTCGGGCGACACGACCGTGGCAATCTCGGGACCGAACGCCTCGGAGTACCCTCGCCACTGTTCGAGCGACAGCGACTCGAAGCCCGCCCCGCGCGCCGCCAGGTCGCGCACGATTCGACCGACCAGCTCGTGCGCCCGCCGGAACGGCATGCCCTTGCGAGCCAGGTAGTCGGCGACATCGGTGGCGAGCAGGAGGCCCGATGCGGCGGCGCGGGCCTTGCGGTCGTCGAACCGCAGGCTCCCGACGACGCGTTCGAGCGCGGCCAGGCACGCCGCCACGGTGTCCTCGCTGTCGAACACCGCTTCCTTGTCCTCCTGCAGGTCCTTGCTGTACCCGCTCGGCAGCCCCTTCATCGTGGCCAGGAAGCCCGCGAGGGTCCCGATGACGCGGCCAGACTTCCCCCGCACCAGCTCGAGCGGATCGGGGTTCTTCTTCTGGGGCATCATGCTGCTGCCGGTGCTCACCTCGTCTGCCAGCTCGAACAGCCCGAACTCTTCGCCGGTGAACAGCACGAAGTCCTCGGCCAGGCGGGCCAGGTGCACCATCACGAGCGCCGCCGCGTGGACGAAGGCGGACACGAAGTCCCGGTCCGACGAGGCATCCACGCTGTTGGCGACCACGCGCGAGAAGCCGAGCCTCCTGGCGAGCGCGTCGACGTCCACCGGGACCGTCGTCCCGGCCACGGCGCCCGAGCCGAGCGGCAGCGCGTCGGCCTCGTCGCGCGCGGCGCCGAGCCGATCGTGGTCGCGCCGCAGCGCGGCCACGTGGGCGAGCAGGTAGTGGGCCGCCAGTACGGGCTGGGCGCGGCGCACGTGGGTGAAAGCCGGCATCAGGCTGGTGCCGGCCTTCTCGGCCTGATCGACGAGTGCGGCGGCGAGGCGCGCCACCGCGCGCTGCAGGAGCGGGATGCGCCGGCGGAGGTACAGCCTCAGGTCGAGCGACACCTGGTCGTTGCGCGAGCGGCCCGTGTGCAGGCGGCGGCCCGCGTCGCCCACCTCCTC
>JARKSS010000397.1 GCA_029974175.1 Vicinamibacterales bacterium | reverse complement strand
GGGCCAGCTGACCGAGGCGGTGCGCCGCCGGCCCTACGCGGTGGTGCTGTTCGACGAGATCGAGAAGGCGCACCCCGAGGTACTGAACGTCCTGCTCCAGCTCCTCGACGACGGGCGGCTGACCGACGGCAAGGGACGGACCGTGGACTTCAAGAACACGGTCGTGATCATGACGTCCAACCTTGGGAGCCACCTGATCGCTGAACGCATCTTGCGCGAGGCGCTCCAGCTGGACGAGGGGACGAGACGGCAGGTGATGGACGCGCTGCGCGCCCACTTCCCGCCCGAGTTCCTCAACCGGATCGACGAGGTGATCGTGTTCCACCCGCTCGGCCGCCAGCACCTGGAGCAGATCGTGGACATCCAGCTGCGCGGGCTGCTGCAGCGCCTGCAGGCGCGGAAGATCGACGTCGAGCTGACCGATCGGGCGCGCCAGCACATCGTCGCCGAGGGATACGACCCGGTATACGGGGCGCGGCCGCTGAAGCGGACGCTGCAGCGGCAGCTGCTCGACCCGCTGGCCATGCAGGTGCTCGCAGGCGAGTTCCGCGAGGGCGACACGGTGCTCGTGGACGGCGCCAACGGCGGCCTCACCTTCGAAAGGGCCGCCGTCCGGGCGAGCCGCGTCGGATCGTGAACCCGGCAACTGCCGAACCGGAGGGCTGACCCTCGAGGAGCGAGCGTGCCATCGACCCAGAAGCCCCGCCTCTCACCCCCACGCGGGGGCCGTCCCGGCGACCGCCGGCCAGCGGGGCCGCGCCCGGTCTCGTCGATCTGGTACGTCCTCGGGTTCCTGCTGCTGCTCGCCGTCGTGCAGGCCTGGCTGTTCATCCCGACGGGCCGCACCATCCCGTACAGCGAGTTCAAGGCGCTGCTGGCCGCCGGGCGGGTGGCCGAGGTCACCGTCAGCCAGGACACGATTCGCGGGCGGCTGAAGGCCGGCCAGACCGAGAAAGAGCGGACCTTCACCACGACGCGCGTGGAAGATCCGAAGCTCGTCGAGGAGCTGACGCAGCACAAGGTGCGGTTCACCGGCGAGGTGACGTCCCGCTGGCTCCCCGAGCTGCTCGGGTGGATGATCCCGCTGCTGCTCATCATCGGCCTGTCGGGCTTCTTCTTCCGGCGCATGAGCAGCGGCGAAGGGGGCGTGATGTCGTTCGCCCGCAGCCGCGGAAAGATCTACGCCGAGGACGACGTGAAGGTGAGCTTCGGCGACGTGGCCGGGGTGGACGAGGCCGAGGACGAGCTGCGCGAGATCGTGGAGTCCCTCAAGACGCCGAAGAAGTACACCCAGCTTGGCGGGCGGATCCCGAAGGGCGTACTGCTGGTCGGCCCGCCCGGCACGGGCAAGACGCTGCTGGCGCGGGCGGTCGCGGGCGAGGCACGTGTCCCGTTCTTCAGCCTCAGCGGGTCGGAGTTCGTCGAGATGTTCGTCGGCGTCGGCGCGGCGCGGGTGCGCGACCTGTTTCAGCAAGCCGAGGCCAAGGCGCCCTGCATCGTCTTCATCGACGAGCTGGACGCCCTCGGCAAGGTGCGGGTGCAGAGCCCGATCGGCAGCCACGAGGAGCGCGAGCAGACGCTCAACCAGCTGCTGGCCGAGATGGACGGCTTCGACTCGCGCAAGGGCGTGATCATCATGGGGGCCACCAATCGGCCCGAGGTGCTCGACCCAGCCCTGCTGCGGCCCGGGCGGTTCGATCGGCAGGTGCTGGTGGACAAGCCCGACGTGCGCGGGCGCGAGGCCATCCTCCGCATCCACGCCAAGGGGGTGAAGACGGCGCCCGGGGTCGATCTGCAGGTAGTGGCCGCGAGGACGGCCGGGTTCGCCGGGGCCGACCTGGCGAACCTGACGAACGAGGCGGCGCTGCTGGCGGCGCGCAAGAACAAGCCGCACGTCGAGATGAGCGACTTCGACGAGGCGATCGACCGGATCGTCGCGGGGCTCGAGAAGAAGCGCGTGATGAGCGACCGCGAGCGGCAGATCATCGCCTACCACGAGTCGGGGCATGCCCTGGTGGCAACGCTGGTCCCGGGCCTCGACCCGGTGCACAAGATCTCGATCGTGCAGCGCGGGTTCGGCGCCCTGGGCTACACGATGCAGCTGCCGCTCGAGGCCCGGTACCTGATGTCGCGCTCGGACCTCCACACCCAGCGCGCGGTGCTGCTGGCGGGCCGGTCAGCCGAGGAGAGCGCCCTCGGCGTGATCTCGACCGG
>JARKSS010000380.1 GCA_029974175.1 Vicinamibacterales bacterium | reverse complement strand
TGACCGGCGGTGCAACGAAGGTGCCGGCGGTTCAGCTCCGGCCGCGCGGATCGTCCATTGCACGGTGCCCCGCACGGGAGGGCAGATGACACAACTGGAACGCAAGGGAGAGCCCGCCCGGGAGGAAGGGCTTGCGACGGCGAAGCTGCCGCCAGCTGTCTCGCACAACGGCGCGAACGGCCGCCTTGCCGACAGGCTCGGGTGGTTCAGCCTGGCGCTCGGCGGCGCCCAGCTGGCCCAGCCGGGCCGGGTCGCCCGGATGATCGGGGTGCCGGACACGCCGCAGAACCGTCTCCTGCTGCGCGTGCTGGGTGCGCGCGAGATTGCCAGCGGCCTCGGGATCCTGAGCCGCGACCGGCAGGCTCCCTGGCTCTGGTCGCGCGTGGCGGGCGATGCGATGGACCTGGTGCTGCTGGGCCTGGCCTTTGGTTCGGCCTCTTCCAAGCGGCGCCAGCTCGGCGTCGCCACCGCGGCCGTGGCTGGCGTTGCCGCGCTCGACGTCGTCGTCGGGAAGCGCCAGGCGCGCCACGACGCCAGCCGCGCGGGTTTCGAGTGCGTCACGCGATCGATGACCGTCAACAAGCCTTCGGCCGAGGTCTACGAGTTCTGGAGGAACCTCGAGAACCTGCCGCGCTTCATGAAGCACCTCCGGTCGGTGACGGTGACCGGGCCCGATCGCAGCCACTGGGTGGTGCAGGGGCCGGCCGGTCTCAGCATCGAATGGGACGCCGAGATTGTCGAAGAGCGGCCCGGCGAGTTCCTGGCCTGGCGCTCGCTGCCCGGCTCGCAGGTGGACCATTCCGGCTGGGTCAGCTTCCGGCCCGCCCCGGGTCGCCGCGGCACCGAGGTCAGTCTTCGCCTGGCCTGGCACCCGCCCGCCGGACGACTGGGTTCGGCCGTGGCCTGGCTGTTCGGCCGCGAGCCCGAGCAGCAGCTGCGCGAAGACATGCGTCGCTTCAAGCAGGTGATCGAGACCGGCGAGGTCGCGCGGTCGGATGCGAGCGGCGGGTTGCTCGGCATGCGCCCCGCGCGGCCCCGCGAGGCACCACGCGCGGCGTCCGAGAGGGGGGAGTGGCGATGAAAGCAACGTGCTGGGAGGGCCGGCAACACGTGGCGGTCGAGGGGGTCTCCGACCCGGTCATCATGAACTCGCGCGACGCGATTGTCCGCGTCACCTCGACGGCAATCTGCGGGTCGGACCTGCACCTGTACAACGGGTTCATCCCCTCCATGCGGAAGGGAGACATCCTCGGGCACGAGTTCATGGGCGTGGTCGAGGAGGTCGGACCGGATGTACGCGGCCTCAGCGCCGGCGACCGGGTGGTCGTCCCGTTCCCGATCGCGTGCGGGGCCTGCCTCCAGTGCCAGCGGGGGCTCTTCTCGCTCTGCGAGAACAGCAACCCGAACGCGTGGATGGCCGAGAAGCTGTGGGGATACTCGCCGGCGGGCATCTTCGGCTATTCGCACATCCTCGGCGGCTACGCGGGCGGGCAAGCCGAGTTGGCGCGCGTGCCCTACGCCGACGTCAACCACGTGAAGGTGCCCGACGGGCTGGCCGACGAGCAGGTGCTGTTCCTCTCGGACATCCTGCCCACCGGCTACATGGCCGCCGAGAACTGCGGCATCCAGCCGGGCGACACGGTGGCCGTCTGGGGCTGCGGCCCGGTGGGCCAGTTCGCGATCCTGAGCGCCTACCTGCTTGGAGCCGGGCGGGTGATCGCGATCGATCGCTTCCCGTACCGGCTCGAAATGGCGCATGACCACGGGAAGGCCGACGTCCTCAACTACGAGGAGATCGACGTGCTCGAGGCGCTGAAGGAGATGACCGGCGGTCGCGGCCCCGACAGCTGCATCGACGCGGTCGGGATGGAGGGGCATGCCCCGGGCGCGGCGGGGGCGTACGACCGGGTGAAGCAGGCGGCCATGCTCGAGACCGATCGGCCCGTCGCGCTTCGGCAGGCAATCCTTGCGTGCCGCGGGGGCGGGACGATCTCGGTGGCGGGCGTCTACGGCGGGTTCATCGACAAGTTCCCGATGGGGGCGATCGTCAACCGGTCGCTGACCATCAAGTCGGGCCAGACCCACGTGCAGCGCTACATGAAGCCGCTGCTCGAGCGGATCGAGAAGGGGGAGATCGACGCCACCTTCATCATCACGCACACGATGCGCCTCGAGGACGCACCGACGGGGTACGATCTCTTCCTGAACAAGGAGGACGAGTGCGTCAAGGT
>JARKSS010000377.1 GCA_029974175.1 Vicinamibacterales bacterium | reverse complement strand
GCCAGGCAGGCGGGCATCGAGAGCTACTACGTCGAGCAGAACTGGGAGCTGACCGAGCAGAGCGTGGCGTACCTGAGGACCCTCGTCGTGTGAGACGGCCGCGCGCCCTCTCCTGGTCGCATTGGCGGCAAGGCAGGGGCGCGCGCCATCCTTCCCGCCTGACCGAAGGCCTGGTCCAATGACGCGTGCGGCGACCGCACGCCTGAACCGGGCCGCGTGGGTACAGGCGTCCCGCCTGTGGAGCGGGTGGTCCCGAGAACCCTACACGGGAGTGCGATCGAGGCCGAGCACTCGGGCCAGCTCGGCGCGTTCGGCGGGCGAGAGACTCGTGAACCGCACCCCCATGCCGATGCCCGGGCAGCTGTAGCGGACTTCGGCGGCCGTTTCGACCGGGTGGCCGTCCACCGAGAAGCGGAGGTGGACGACGGTGCCGGGCGGCGGCGTGGTCCTGCAGTCGATGAACGCCCCGTCCGCGCTGAGGTTGGAGATCCTCGCCTTCAGCAGGTCGTCGAGTTCGACCTCCACGAGGTACCGTGTCCGGCCCGACTGCCGCCTTTCTTCTGCCATGGCTCCGCCCTCGCTTGGAAGGTCCCCTAACATTTCTCGGTCGATCGAGGCCGGGACTTTGGCCGCAGGCGGCGCGATCCAGCGCCGCTGCCGTCTCGAGCGGGGAGGGTGGTAGATCCGCGCCTATTGAACGGCCAGCAGCTCGACGTCGAAGACGAGCGTCGAGTTGGCCGGGATGGGCCCATACGCCTGGGAGCCATACCCGAGCTCGGGCGGAATGACGATCCGCCTCTGCCCGCCGACGCGCATGCCGGCGACTCCCTGGTCCCAGCCCTTGATGACCTCGCCAGCGCCGAGTGTGAAGATGTAGGGGCCGCGCCCTGCCGAGGTGTCGAACATCGTTCCCTTGTTCTCAGGTGCGGTCGCGCTGTAGAGCCAGCCCGCGTAGTTGACCGCCACGCGCTTGCCGGCGGTCGCCTCGGCGCCAGTGCCGACTCTGAGGTCGGTGGTCGAGAACGGGGCCGACGGGGTCGAGGGCCCGGAAGGGTTGCCGTTGTCGCTGCCGCAGGCCGTTCCCAAGGCAGCAATCAAGACGAGCGCAGGTACCAACAGACGCATCCACCCATTCTACCCGACGACTTCTGCCCGCCCGGCGCGGTGGATGCGCCGCTCGCGGATTCTGAAGCGCGCGCGTCCCGAGCCGGCGATGGAGCAACCAGAGGCTTAGAAGCGGCCGCGGGCTTCGAGCAGTTCCCCTTCCTTGCGCGCCCGGTGCTTCCGCTGCTCCAGCAGCACGTCCGCCATCGCAAAGGCGACGCCGGCGGCGGCCGCCAGGAGGAGGAAGGTCACAAAGCCCTCCTTCTCGCGCGCCGCGCGCGCCAGTGCCGGGGCTCCGCCGCGCCGGTGCATCGCCTTCCGCGCCGCCCTCCGCGTGAGCATCGTCGTTGCCGATCCCACCAGGCCCATGGCCGCTGTCTGAACCGTCATCTGCGCACCTCGATTCGCGAAGCCGACCTCTTCGGAAGTGCAATTCGCGTGCGCAGGCCGAGGTCCCGGCAGCACAGCGTCCCGCCTGTGCTACCGGGGCTTGAAGCGTGGCACCTGCAGACGGCGCCATCAGAACTGGAACAGGTACGAGAACTTGACGAAGAACTGGCGGGCGTCGTGGTACATGTCGTCGGCGCGGACGATCCGCCTCCCGAACTCGGTGGGCAGCAGCGCGATGTTCTGCAGGTTCCCGTTGTAGCCGGCGTGGAGGGCGGTCCAGGGGTTGACGAGGTAGGTGAAGAGGAAGTCGGCGTTGAAGTTCCGGCTGGTTTCGAGCCTCGTCTGCAGAGGGTTCGCCACCACGGTGTCGTACTGGAAGATGGCGCGCAGGGCCAGGGCGGGGTTGAACTGCCAGTTCCACCGGGATCGCAGGATGTGGTTGGTGAAGATGCGCGCCCCCGTGCCGATGGCGGTCAGCCTCGACAGGACGTAGGTGTTGTCACTCAGCAGGTGGCGGTTCGGCCTCGCCGTGAAACCCAGGCTGGCTTCGATGGAGTGGGCCAGCATGGGCCTGCCGGCCAGGGGAACCAGGTTGATCTCTCTCCCGAACGAGAGCGAGCTGGTGGTGTTCAACTGCGACAGGTACTGGGAGCTGAACGAGATACCGTAGCTGCGCGTCTGGAAGTCGAGGCTTTCCGAGAGCTCCGGGTGGTCTTCCGGGCGAAGGCGCTCGCGCCCGGGCTGATAGAACACGCCGATGGTCGTCTGCCGCGAGAACTCCCAGTTGAATCCCGCATCGAGCTCCCAGTCGAGCCGGGTGCCGTCGTGATCCCAAATCCCGTTGCCGCCGATTGAAGGCCCCCAGGAGAAGAGGGCCTTTCCTTGGGGGCGGAACAGGTACTTGAACTCCTGGGTGAGGCTGCGGATGTCGGTCCGGTTCACGAATCCCGCCTGGGTCGTGAACCTGGGGCTGATGTCCAGGTACTCGGTGCTCTGCGTGAAGTGGCGTCCCTCGCGCCGGAGCTGCGCCGAGAACGCCGGGCCGGTCTGAGACGTTCGGTCCGGTGAGCGCGTCGAGCTGGCCGCCGCCTGCAGCATGGCCACCCAGTTCGGGTTCAGCTTGAAGCGCGCGTCCACGCTGCCCACCCGGTTGTGGCCGCCTTCGTACTCCCGATCGGTGAGGAGGACCCCGACGGTCGCCTCGCGGAACAGGTCGCGGTTGAGCCTGAGGACGCCGAACCTCGCGCGGGTTCCATGAAGGGGGTCGCCCGGCTGTACCGCGTTCCCCGGCGACTCGTCGTCAGCCACCAGCGCACCGATGGTGTAGGGCCCCTGCTTCCCCGTGAGGCGGATTCCGAATTGGGGCTCGGCGATGCGGCGGCTGAAGAAGAGGTTGATCGGCGTCGAGAAGAAGTCGGCGTTCTCGAGGAAGAAGGGCCGTCTCTCCTTGAAGAACACCTCGAAGCGGCGGTTCACGGTGATCTGCGGCTCGTCCGACTCGACCTGGCTGAAGTCGGGGTTCACCGCCACGTCGAGCGCGAAACGGTTCCTGATGACGAACTTGGCGTCCAGCCCGCCGTCGGGCTCCGCCGCGCTGTCGTTGAACTCGACGCGATCGCGGTCGCGGGCATCGAGCGCGCGGAACGAGCGCACGAATGCGTAGGGGATGACGTGGATGTCGCGGCCGGGAGCGATGTGCTCGATCCCGGTCACGGTGGCGCCCTGGTTGAGCCGCCCGTCGATCTTGCGGCTGACCCAGGGCCAGGCGGAGTTCTCGTTGTTTCGCGGGATCCAGCGGATCAACACCACCCCCCACTCCTGCTTCTCGACGGCGGGGAAGCGGAGGCTCTTGAACGGGATGGCCATCCAGACCACCCAGCCCCGATCGGTGACCCGGCCTCTCGAGTGCCAGAGGGCATTGAACGAGGAATCGAAGTCACCGCCCTCGATCCAGCGGCCGTCCATCTGTACGCCGAGCGGGTTGCAGGTGAACCCGTACGCGCGCCGCTCGTCGTGATAGGTGTCGAGGAAGACGTCGATCTTGTCGTCGCCGCGGAAGTTCTCACGCGGGGTCATCCGCGCCCGGATCAGGTCCGGCCGGTCGTCGAAGGCCACGGTCACCACGTAGAAGTTCTCGCTGTCGTACCCGAGGTAGGCCTCGGTGCGCTGGCTGGCCGGCTCCCCGTCGTAGGGCAGGTTCTGCGTGAAGGCATCGACCTTCAGCATCCGGCCCTCCATCCTCGGGCTGGGCTTCATGTCGAGGAAATCCTCAAGCAACGGCGGCTCGTCGAGTCTCGGCACGACCACGGTCGGGCGAACGGGGCGGGCAGCGGTATCTGCGACGGCCGGGACGGTCCCGGCCAGGATGACGATCAGGAATGCAATGGCGAACGGCGTAGCGTGTCTCAAAGCAACCTCGTGTGGTCCGGATCATAACAACTTCGGCAGTGGCACAGGCGTCCTGCCTCCGGGGAGGGCCCAGGCTGTCCCCTCTCGAGCCTTCACGCGCATTGGGTGTGGCGAAGCTGGGCAAGACCGGCTATGCTCTCGCACGAACGTGCGCCGAGCGGCGGCGGCCGGGGCCCGTGAGCGAGCCGGCAGGCCGTCGAAGCGCGAGCCAAGAAGGGAACGTCGATGACACAACTCGACTGGGCCGTGATCGTCGCCTACTTCTGCCTCATCGGATGGGTCGCCTGGTGGTACGGACGCCACCAGAAGGACACGAAGGACTACTTTCTGGCCGGCCGCAACGCGGGCTGGATCGTGATCGGCGCGTCAATCTTCACCTCGAACATCGGCTCGGAGCACATCGTCGGCCTGGCGGGGCAGGGCGCCACGACCGGCATGGCGATGGCCCACTGGGAGCTGCACGCCTGGGTGCTGATCATGCTGGCCGGCCTGTTCGTGCCGTTCTATTACCGGTCGGGCGTCGAAACCATCCCGCAGTTCCTCGAGAAGCGGTTCAATGCCCGCGCGCGCTGGATCCTCTCCTGTGTCTCGCTGGTGGCCTACGTTTTCACGAAGGTCAGCGTCACGGTGTACGCCGGAGCCGTGGTGTTCCAGGCGCTGCTGCCCGACACCTTCGGCTCGCCCGAGAACGCGTTCTGGGTCGGCGCCTTCTCGACGGTCATCGTCACCGGCATTTACACGGTGTTCGGCGGCATGCGGGCCATCATGAACACGGCCACGCCGCAGGCGGTCGTCATCCTCTTCGGGTCGTTCCTCATCACGGCGGTCGGCCTGGCGAGGCTGGGGGGCTGGGGCGAGCTGGTGGCGATGGCCAAGACGAACGCCGACTCGTTCGCGCTCTGGCGCCCGCTGTCGGACCCGACGTTCCCCTGGCTGGCCGTTCTCATCGCGTCACCGATTGTCGGCATCTGGTACTGGTGCACCGACCAGTACATCGTCCAGCGCACCCTTTCGGCCAGGGACCTGGCGACCGCGCGCCGCGGCGCGCTGTTCGGCGGCTTGCTGAAGGTGTGGCCGGTGCTCATCTTCGTGGTTCCCGGCATGATTGGCTGGGCCCTGCACCAGAAGGAGCTCGTCGAGCTGCCGACCAAGCTGGTGGACGGGGCGTCGGTCATCAACACCGACCTCGTCTTTGCCACGCTGGTCCGCGAGCTCCTGCCGACGGGAATCCGGGGCCTGATCGTGGCGTGCCTGCTGGCCGCCCTGATGAGTTCTCTAGCCTCGCTCTTCAACTCGAGCGCCTCTCTCTTCACCGTGGACATCTACGAGAAGCTGTTCCCGGGCCGGTCGGAGCGGCACCTGCTGCGCGTCGGGCGCGTCGCCACCGCGAGTGTCGTCGGGCTGGGCATCCTCTGGATCCCGGTGATGCAGAAGGTCCAGGGGGGTGGGCTCTACCAGTACCTGCAGAACGTGCAGGGCTACCTGGCGCCGCCCATCACGGCCGTCTTCCTGCTCGGGCTGTTCTGGAAACGGATTAACGCGCAGGGCGCCATCTGGGGCCTGGTGTGCGGCTTCATCCTCGGGATGTTCAAGCTCACGCTCCAGACCTTCTACGGCGCGGCCGAGGGCCGGATCCACAGCCCGGCGCTGTTCGCGGCCATCGGCGACTTCAACCCCTACTACGCGACCGGCGTGCTGGCCGCGGTCAGTGCGCTGATCATCATCGGTGTGTCGTTGATGACGCCCGCGCCTTCCGAGGAGCGGACTCGCGGGCTGACCTACGGGTCTATCCACCAGGAGGCCGCGGGGGAGATCAAGGCCAGCTGGGACCTGGGCAACAAGGTCATGGCCTTTACGATCCTTGCGCTCGTCCTCGGGCTTTACCTCTACTTCTCGTTCTGGCTCGGCTAGCACCGCTACGCTCCTGTATCGGGGGGAGCGCCCCGTCGCCGCGGGGTGCTCCCTTCGGATCCGTCCACCGGCTGCCGCCCTCCTGCCTCACGGCCTGAGTTCTGTCCCCTTTTCCGGGTGGTGGCACGTCCCCTGCAAACGGATCAGCTTGTCGCCTGGCCCTTGCGGCCAACGCGGCGACGACCGGCGGCAGGGTGCGGTTTTCAGGCGGCATTCGGCGCGGAGGGCGGTCCGCCCGGCCCACCAAACCGTAATCCGGCATACGGCTTTGGCGAGACCGGCGCCGGGAGCCGCGCGCCCGACGGGACAGGCCATGCAGGAGAATCAATCCCGATTCGTGCAGAAGGTGACGGCGGTCATTGACTGGGGCGATACGCTCCAGGGGCTGATCGCGCTCGAGGGCGCGCCCGAGGCCGTGAGAGACCTTCCGGTCGTGCGTTCCTACCTGGCCTACTGCATGGCCAAGGAGCGGGGGCAGTACCGCGAGGCCATCCGCCTGTGCGAGTCGGCCCTCAAGGCCGAGCCGCACAACCCCGCGCACTACCTGAACCTCGGGCGCATCTTCGTTCTCACGCGCCACAAGGCGAAGGCCATGGAGACCTTCCGCCGGGGGCTCTCGAGCGACGCGGTGACCGGCACCTCGCCTGCGGCCGAGTCGAGCCCCGACACGCGCGCGAAGCAGCAGGCGCAGATCCTCGCCGAGATGCGCCGGCTCGGCATTCGGAAGCGCCCGCCGTTTCCATCGCTCCCCCGCAGTCACCCGCTGAACCGGGTGGCCGGCCGGCTGCTCACGCGGCTCGGCCTGCGCTGAGGCAGCGCCTACCTGCGCTTGCCGCCACCTGCCCGGTGACCCTGTGGGCCGGCCGTGCCCCAAGGCAATCGTGTCGGCCAAGGCGGATTTCTCCGGACCTCCACGAGTAATCGAGCTACCATCGATCTACCGCCTGCACGGTTGCCGATGATGAGATTGCGCCTGGCCGTCCTCCTTGCGCTGCTGCTGCTCCTTGTGTCCGGACCGCTTGCGGTCCAGGACACGTTCGACGGCGTCGCGCGCATCGTCGCGGTGGGTGACGTTCACGGCGACTTCGATCGGCTGGTCGAGGTGCTGCGCGACGCGGGGGTTGTCGATCGCCGCAACCGCTGGACGGGAGGCGCAACCCACCTCGTTCAGACCGGCGACGTGCTCGACCGCGGACCCCAGGCGCGCAAGGTGCTCGACCTGCTGATGTCGCTCGAGAAACAGGCGCGGCGGGCGGGCGAGTGCATGCGCTTCTCGGCAATCACGAGGTGATGAACCTTGCCGGAGACCTGCGCTACGTTCCGGACGGTGAGTACGAGACCTTCCGCTCGCCTGGATCGAGGGAACTTCGCGCCAGGGCGTTCCTGCTGCTGGTCGATCCCGCGAGCAAGGACGATCCGGCGTATCGGGCGCGATGGGAGGCAGAGCATCCCCTTGGATGGGTGGAGCGCCGCCAGGCGTTCGGTCCGAAGGGGACCTACGGCAAGTGGCTTCGGCAGCGTGCGGCGGTCGTCCGCGTCAACCACGTCCTGTTCGTCCACGGCGGCCTGAGCCCGAAGCACGGGACGCTGACGATCCAGGAGATCAACGAGCGCATCAGGCAGGAACTTGCGGGTGCGGCGCTGTCCGAGGGCTCGCTGGCCGCCGACCCGGATGGTCCGCTGTGGTTCCGCGGCCTTGCCACCCTTCCGGAACAGGAGCTGCGGGAACACGTGGAGGGCCTGTTGTCGCGTCACCAGGCGCGTCACATCGTGATCGGCCACACCGTCATCGCCCCGGCCATCCTGCCGAGGTTCGGAGGGCGCGTGATCGCGATCGACGTTGGCCTGTCCGCGCTGTTCAAGGGACCACCCGCGGCGCTGATCGTGGAGGGGGAACGGCCCTTCGCGCTGCACCGCGGGCAGCGCCTGGCGCTTCCGCTGGACGGGGATATTCGAGCCTACCTGGAAACGGCCGCCAGGCTCGACCCGTCGCCTTCGCCTATCCTCGAAGTCATCGACAGGCTTGCGCCCGTCGCCGAGCCAACCGTTCGCTGAGCTTCGCGAGGCTTGAGGCTGCGGACTGGCCGCTGCCACGTCGTGGCCCTGCCGCGCAACTGCGGCCGCTGCTCAGGGCCTTCTCGGGCTTGGATCGTACAAGGCCGCAGGCCCGGCCCGTTCGAAGTGGGTGACGA
>JARKSS010000298.1 GCA_029974175.1 Vicinamibacterales bacterium | reverse complement strand
TGGCCGACGACCTCGTCCGCCGCAGTCCCCGGCCGGGCACGATGGCCGAGCGCCTGTCACGCCTGGCCAATCTGATCGTCATCGATCGGTTCCCGACCGACACGACCGCGCTCGCCCACGTGGTGCTGCCCTCCTGCACCTTCGCCGAGGCCGATGCGTGGGTGACGAACCTGTTCGGCGAAGCCCGTCCCTGGCGCCGCATCGTCACGCCCCCAGGCGATGCCGTCCCCGAGCGGATCTGGATCGAACGGATCGAGGCGCTCGCGCCGCTCGCGTCGCGGGCTTCGAGCCCCGGCGCACCGCCCACTCCACCTGCTTCGGCCCGCCTTCGTCCAACGCCTGCTTCGCTCGCAACGATGGCGCGGCAGGCCGGCTCGACAGAGTTCCCGCACCTCCTGCTGTTCTCCTCCCCGGCCGCGTCGTTCTCCACCGGCGTGATGTCGTCGCGCGACGAGATCCTCCAACGTGAGGCGGGCGAGCCGGTCGTGATGGCCTCGCCGGGGACGTTGGAAGCCGCGGAGCTGAAGCCAGGGTGCGCGGCGCGGCTGGTGGTTCCCGGCGGCGAAGCCACGCTGATGGTTCGCGCCGATCGCCGGCTTCCCGATTCGGTCCTCGTGCTGGTCGCGCTGCCCGGCTCGACGGCAGCCGGCTTGCGCGGCCGCTACCCTGGCAAGGCCGGCACCGTCGGCCTGCAGCCGGTGCCGGCACGACTCGAGCGCGCCTGAGGAGGATGGAATGCCTCCGTTGACGATAGCCAAGACGAACGTCCCGGCGTTCCTCGCCGCGCTCTCCCCGTCTTACCGGGTGGTCGTTCCCCGGCAGGTGAACGAAGCAGACGTCGTCTTTGCCGATTTCGAAGAGGCGGTGCCGATCGCGTGGAACTTCGTCAACACGGTGATCCCTCCGAAGGGACTTTTCTTCGTCCCGCGCGAGACGTTGTTCCACATCGAGGGCACCAGGAGGCCTTCGCTTCGCGTCCCCGAGCCCGGCCGGCCAATCGCGATCTTCGGCATGCGCTCGTGCGACGCGACGGGCCTGGCCTTTCTCGATCGATTCTTCGCGGGGCGAGGCTTCGAGGACGACAGCGTGCCCGACCGGATTCGCGCGTCGCTCCGCATGACGATGGCCTGCGACCGCCCGGGTCCCGCCTGTTTCTGCGTCTGCTGTGACGGCGGGCCCTGGTTGACCGGGGGGTTCGACCTCCAGTTCGCGGACCTGGGAAACCGCCTCCTGGTTGATGTCGGCACCGCGAAGGGTTCGGCGGCGGTCGCCGCGGCGCCGATGCTGTTCCAGGAGGCAGAGCCGAAGGCCGTCGAAGAGTGGACGCGCCGCCTTGCGGGGGTGGACGCACGGTTCGAGCGCCGCTCGTACGTCGCGGCCGGGACCAAGCCGGTTTCGCTCGGCAAGGTTCCGAGGGAGCAATGGGAGCAGTGGGCCGAGGACTGCCAGGGTTGCGGCGGCTGCTGCTTCGTCTGCCCGACCTGCTCGTGCTTCACCGTGTACGACCGCGCGACCGGCCCGCAAACCTTCGAGCGCGGGCGCGCGCGGGACGCGTGCCTCTACGAGGGGTTCACGCGCGAAGCATCGGACCACAACCCTCGCGGCGACAAGGGCAGGCGGCTCGAGCGCCGCTTCTTTCACAAGATGTCCTACCAGTACGTCGAGGTGATGGGGCGGCACGGGTGCGTGGGGTGCGGCCGCTGCGCCGCGACCTGCCCTGGCGGCCTGGACATCTCGTCGGTCCTCGAGAGGATCCGCGATGCGTGCCAGTAGCCTCTACGAGCCGCTGCTGTCGGAGATCGCGCGCGTCGAGGAGGAAACGCCCGACACGCGCACCTACTTCCTCGCGGCCGACGCGATCCCGTGGCGTGGCACGTACCGGCCGGGGCAGTTCGTGGAGGTGTCGGCGTTCGGCGTGGGCGAGGCTCCCTTCTGCCTTTCCCAGAGCCCGACGCGCGCCGCGTTCATCGAGGTCACGATCAGGCGGACCGGGAGCGTCACCAACCGGCTCGACACCTACGGGGCGGGCGACCTCGTCGGCCTGCGTGGGCCCTTCGGCAACGGCTTCCCGGTCGAGCGGGCGCGCGGAAAGGATCTGATCTTCGTGGCCGGCGGGATCGGGCTGCCGCCTCTCCGGTCGCTCATCAACTACGTCCTCGACCGGCGCTCCGACTACGGCGACGTCAAGGTGTTCTACGGGGCGCGAAGCCCGGCCGACCGCGTCTACAAGAACGAGCTGGCCGAGTGGCGCCGCTCGCCAGACCTCTCGGTCGTCGAGACCGTCGATCGCCCCGACGAGGGATGGGACGGGCCCGTCGGCGTGGTGACCGCACTGCTGAAGGGGCTGAAGGTCCACCCCGCGTCCACCATGGCGTTCACGTGCGGTCCCCCGGTGATGCTCGAGTTCGTCACGGCCGAACTGCTGCGCCTCGGCCTTCACCCCTCGAACATTGTCACCACGCTCGAGCGCTACATGAAGTGCGGCGTTGGGAAGTGCGGGCATTGCTGCGTCGGCCACCACTACATCTGCGTGGACGGCCCGGTCTACAACCTTGACCAGATCCAGAGACTGCCGGAGGCCCCGTGATCAGGCTGCTCGGCCGGACGCTGTCGGGGAGGGTGCTCGTTGCCGGGGTGGGCCGGGTTGACCGCTGCGACGACGGTGCGGGACGGGTGCTCGCCCGGCGCCTGGCTTCGGTTCCCGGGATCATGGCGCTCGATTGCGGCGACCGGCTCGAGGACTTCACCGCGGACATCGCGCGGCTGCGGCCCGACATCATCCTGGTGGCCGACGCGGTGGACATGCGATCGCCGCCCGGCAGCGTGGCGCTGCTCGAGCCGGCGAAGCTGGCGGCCGACACCTTCGACACGCACCGCGCGAGCCTGGCGCCCACGATGGAGTACCTGGCGATGCGGACGGGGGCGACGGTGCTGCTGCTCGCGATTCAGCCTTCGCGCGTGGCTGACGGGGTGGGGCTCAGCGTTCCGGTCGAGGCGACGGTGGACGTGCTCGCCGACCTGTTTGTGGGGTGATTCGGGATTCGGGAATCAGGGGCACGCCGATGACCGATCCGATGGTGTTGCTGCTGGCCGCGCCCTTCGCCGGGGCGGCCATCCTCTACGCCTCGCGCGGCCGGGCGCAGCGTGCGCTGGCCATCGCCCTGCCTGCCTTCTACCTCGTGCTGGGCGCGGCGGTCGTCGTGCGGGCCCGCTGGCACTTCCCGGTCCAGGCGCCCCTCTTCAGCCTTCCGTGGCTCGACGACGCCGGCGCCTTCACGCTTCGACTCGACCCGCTTTCGTCGATTCTCCTGCTCGTCGTGCTGATCGTGGGCCTGCTGGTGATGGCCTTCTCGACTCGTTACATGGGCCCCGGCAACCGCGAGCACCCGATCCAGGACGGCGAGGGCAACCATCGCTACTACGCGTTCCTCTCGCTGTTCATCGGCGCCATGGTGGGCGTCTCGCTGGCCGGGAACCTGCTCGTGCTGTTCCTGTTCTGGGAGTGCACGACGATCTGCTCGTGGGTGCTCATCTCGCATTACGTGCACCAGGCCGCGTCGGTTCGGGCGGGCTTCAAGGCGCTGGTGATGACGCACCTCGGCGGCGTGTTCCTGGTGATCGCGATCGGCGTGCTCTTCGGCCTGACCGGCGAGTTCTCGTTCGGCTCGATCGCGCGGCTCGAGCCCGGGCCGCAGGCGGTCGTGTTCGTCTGCCTGCTGATTGCCGCGTCGGCGAAGTCGGCGCAGGTGCCGCTTTTCACCTGGCTGCCCGACGCGATGGAGGCGCCGACCCCGGTCTCGGCCTACCTGCACGCCGCGGCCATGGTCAAGGCTGGCGTCTACCTGATGGCGCGCGTCATCCTCGATACCGCGACGTTCCCGCACTGGGCCGGCGCCCTGATGGCGGCGCTCGCGCTGGTGACGATGCTCGTTGGCCTGGTGTTCTACTTCTACCAGGACGACCTGAAGCGGTTCCTCGCCTACTCGAGCATCGCGCAGCTCGGCTACATGATGCTCGGCCTCTCGCTGTTCATGCTGGGGTCGAAGACCGGCTACGTGGCCGGGGTGTTCCACCTCGCGTGCCACTCGGTGGCCAAGGCGCTGCTCTTCCTGTGCGTCGGCCTGATGGCGATGCGCCTGGGCGTCCGGTCGATCTCGCAGATCTCGGGGCTGTGGAGCCGGATGCCGATTACCGCGGCCTGCTTCTTCATCGGCGTGCTGGCGGTCACGGGCATCCCGCCGTTCTCGTGCTTCTGGAGCAAGCTGACGCTGGTGGTCGGGATCATGGAGCTGAAGGGCGCGGCGATGCCGCTCATTGCCGTCCCGTACTACCTGGAGGTCGTGCTCGCGTTCTTCTGGTTCCTGAAGGTCGGGCAGCGCCTGCTCTTCGGCGAGCCGTCGCCCTCCGTGCTCGCCATTGCCCCGGACGGACCTGCCGAGGGCACCGCGTTCGCCAACGCGGTGCTCGTGACGCTGGCCGGTCTGACGGTGGCGATGCCGCTGATCGTGTACCCCTTCGTTCGGTCGCTGTAGGCGGAGGACGGAAGGCGGGGCGGAAAAAGGAGGAGGGCGGGGGGGCAAGCCGTTCGCGAGGGCCGACGGGAGAGGCCGCGATCCGGCAGGAGCCGCGGGGTTCTCGCCGAAGGCGACGCCGTGTCGCGAAGCGGGGGAGGCCATGAACCTGCAGATGACGCTCCTGGCTGGCTTCGCCATCCTGTTCGTGGGGGCGATCGTCGCGTGGGCGGTCGGGGGCCGGCACCCCGGCTGGCTTCGAGCCATCGGCCTGGCGGCGATCCTTGCCGCGGCCGCGTGTTTCGGCACGGTGTCCATCCACGTGCTGCTCGCCACTGCCACGACCACTGCCGGTGGCACGGCCGTCGCGCCGGCGGCGGCCCTTCACCTCATCCTCTGGCAACCCTCGCTGGTTCCCGCCGCCCTCTCGATCCGGGTGGATGCGCTGTCGGCCTTCTTCCTGCTGGTGATCTCGGGGCTGTCGGCGGCCGCCGCCTGGTTTGCGGTCGGCTACACGCGCGGCATGGCGCACCCGGCGCGCTTCTATCCGCCGCTGCTGCTGTTCGTGTTCGGCATGGCGGGCGTGGTGGTGCTCGACGACTTCCTGTTCTTCTTCGTTCCCTGGGAGTTCATGGCCTTCGCCTCGTACCTGCTGGTCGTGAGTCACCGCGAGCAGGCGGGCAGCCTTGCTGCCGGCTTCCGCTACTTCTTCGTGACCCACGCCGGCACGCTCGCGGCGCTCTTCGGCATCGCGCTGCTTGCCGGGGCTGGCGGCGGGTCGTTCGGCTTCGGCAGCCTGGCCGCGTCGATGCCGGCGCTTCTCGCCGGCCGTCCGGGGCTGGCGCACGTCGCCCTGCTGCTGATCCTGCTGGGCTTCCTGGTGAAGGCAGGCTGCTACCCGTTCGGCATGTGGTGGCTGCCGGCCGCGCATCCCGCGGCGCCGTCGCCGGCGAGCGCCCTGCTGTCGGGGGCGATGATCAAACTCGGGCTCTACGGCATCCTGCGCGTCTTCTTCGAGATCGTGCCGGTCGGCCCCTGGTCGCTGGCCTGGGGTCTTGCGATTGCCGGGTTCGGCACCGTGTCCCTGTTCGCCGGCACGGTGACCGCGCTCTTCCAGCACGATTCGAAGCGGCTGTTGGCCTGGTCGTCGATCGGGCAGGTGGGCTACATGCTGCTCGGCTTCGGCCTCGCGCTGGGCCTGGCCGCGTCGCACCCCGGCCTGGCCGCGGTGGCCCTGATCGGCGGCCTCTTCCACCTGCTGAATCACGCCTGCTTCAAGGGGCTGCTGTTCCTTGGCGCCGGCTCGTTCGAGCTGGCAACCGGCGAACGAGACCTCGATCGACTTGGCGGCCTGGGCGCCGTCGTGCCGTTTGCCTCGGTCGCGGCGGTGGTGGCGTCGGCGTCGATCGCGGGGCTGCCGCCCTTCAACGGCTTCTCCAGCAAGTGGCTGCTGTACCACGCGTCGATCTGGGGAAGCGAAGGGTCCCAGGTTGCCTTCCTCTTCTTCGGCATCGTCTCGCTGTTCATTTCGGCGGTCACGCTGGCGGTCTTCGTCGAGTACCTCGGCTCGACCGTGTGGGGCCCGCCTTCTCCCGAGGTGGTGCGTGCGGCGCGCCCGAGAGAGGTGCCCTGGACTGGGCCGGCGCAGCTGGTGCTGGCGGCAGCCTGCCTGGTGCTGGGGCTGCTTCCCGTCGCGGGGGCGTGGTTGTCGTACCTGGCCGCGCAGCCGATCGGGGTCGCCTTCGGCTCGCCGGCGTTCGCCTCGCTGCTGGGGCCGGGGCCCTTGGTGATGGAGGTGCGCGACGGCGCCACGGTGGTCGGCACGTGGTCGCCGCTCGTCGTCACGGCCCTCCTTGGGGCAGCCTTCGGTATCGCCCTCGCGATCCGACACTCGGCCGGGGCGTCCCGCCGCAGAACGGCAGCGTGGGCGTGCGGGGCGGTTGTCGAGATCGAGCAGCTGAGGTTCAAGGCGCGGCACTACTACACGCCGTTCAAGGCGCTGCTCCGGCCGCTGGTCGCGCCCGCGCTGCCGTCGGCCTGGCTGGCCGCCGCCCGGCAACTGCGCCCGTCACCCCGCGTCGTGACCGCCACGTTGAACCCTGACGGGTGGGCGTACGGGCCGATGGTGTCGGGGCTGCTGTCGGCGTTCCGCTGGCTGTCGGCGAGCAAGGTGGGGCTGCCGCAGGTCTACCCGGCGTGGAACCTGATCGGGCTGGTGCTGTCGTTCGTCGTGCTGTTCCTGTTGTGGGGATGACGACAGGCAAGGCCTGTCCTGCTGATGACAGGCGACCACGCCTGTCCTACTGGTGACGGAGTGGGCATGGCTGAAGCGGCGACGCTGCTCTCGATGATGGAGGCCCACCTCGGGGATAGGCTGCTGAAGGGCGCCACGCTCGATCGCTCGGGCGCGGTGGTGGCCGAAGTGGCGCCCGGCGACCTGCGCGACGCCGCCTCGTTCGTTCACGCGGGGCTCGACGCGCGGTTCGTGATCAGTGCCGGGACCGACTGCCGGCCGCTGGGCGATGGCTTCCGGGTGGATCACATCTTCTCGCACGACCTCCGGAAGACGTGGGTGGTGCTGCGGACGCACGTGCCGGCTGACGCGCCGTCGGTGCCGTCGATCACGCCGCTCGTCCCGGCGGCCGGCTGGGCCGAGCGCGAGTTCCAGGACCTGCTCGGCATCCGCGCCGAGGGGCACCCCGACCCGCGGCGGCTCGTGCTGCCCGACGACTGGCCCGAGGGGCTGCACCCGCTGCGGCGTGACGTGCCCTACGACGTGCACCCCGAGCCGGCCCCGGGCCTGGCGCCGCCGATGGCCCCGCCGCCAGGCGGGGCGATGACCGTGCCGATCGGCCCCTTCTTCCCGGTGCTCGAGGAGCCGGCCTTCCTCAAGGTCTTCGCCGACGGCGAGGAGGTGGTGGGGCTCGACTACCGGGGGTTCTTCAACCACCGGGGCATCGAGAAGCTCGCCGACTCGAAGCTGACCTACAACGAGGTGCCGTTCCTCGCCGAGCGGATCTGCGGCATCTGCGGGTTCGTGCACTCGACGGCGTACGTTCAGGCGGTCGAGAACGCCGCGGGCGTCGAGGCGCCGCTGCGGGCGCGCTACATCCGCTCGATCGTGCACGAGCTGGAGCGCACGCACAGCCACCTGCTGTGGCTCGGGCTCTTCGCGGACTCCTTCGGCTTCGAGTCGCTGTTCTTGCAGGTGTGGCGCATCCGCGAGGGCATCCTCGGCCTCATGGAGGCGACGGCCGGCGCGCGGATCATGCTGGGAACGTGCTGCATCGGCGGCGTCCGGCGCGACGTTCCGGACGCGGACTTCAGCGGCATCCGGTC
>JARKSS010000261.1 GCA_029974175.1 Vicinamibacterales bacterium | reverse complement strand
ACCACGACCGCCCGCATCACTTCGTCGGGGACGACGCGGCCTCCGAGTTTGACCGGGAGGATGGCGCGGGGGTGCAGCGTGCGCGCAAGCTCCCTCAAGGTGTAGCGGGCGACCATCAGGTGCCGCACGACCTTGGGTCCGCCCCCCGCCGATCCCGCGCAGCCGCCGACGAACATGAGGGCGAGGAGGATCATCTTCGCCTGCTCGGGCCACTGGTTGTAGTCGGCCGCCGCGAAGCCCGTCGTCGTCAGGATCGACACGACCTGGAAGAACGCGCGGCGGATGGCTGTGGCAACCGGCACATCCGCATGCCACAGGACGGCCGCGACCAGCGCCGCCGACACCAGCACGAGGCTCGTATACGTTCGGAACTCTTCGTCGGCGACCAGCGCCCGCCGTTCGCCGCGCAGCGCGCGGTACTGCAGGGCGAAGTTCGCCCCGGCCAGGAACATGAACACCGTGATCACCCACTCGGCCGCAGGGTTGCCGTAGCCGATGAGCGACTGCGGGTGCGGAGAGAACCCGCCGGCGCCGAGGGTGGCGAAGGTGTGGCAGATCGAGTCGTACAGCCCCATGCCCGTGGCGAGGAGGGCCACGGTCATCGCCGCCGACAGGGCGGCGTACAGCTTCCAGAGCCCCGCGGCGGTCCTTCGGATCTGCGGCGCGATCTTCTCGTCGGTCGGGCCCGGGATCTCGGCGAAGAACAGCTCGCGGCCGGCGATGGCCAGCCGCGGCAGCACCGCGACGAACAGCGCGATGACCCCCATGCCGCCAATCCACTGGGTCAGGCCGCGCCAGAAGAAGAAGGCCCGCCCGAACCGACCGAAGTTTGTGAGCACGGTCCCACCGCTTGCCGTGATGCCCGACATCGCCTCGAACAGCGCGTCGGTGGGTCCGAGGCCGGCCCAGAGGTAGGGAAGCGCCGAGAACGCGGCGGCCGCGAGCCACGTGAGGGAGACGACCGCCATCCCCTCGGCGCGCCGGAAGTCGGGGGGGACGTCGGGAACCGCCCGCCACGCCGCCTCGGCGGCCGCAAGCGTCACGGCGCCCGCCAGCGTGAAGCCCGCGAGGTCGCGCCACTCTCCGTAGACGATGGCCACGGCCACCGGGCCGAGGAAGGCGGCGGAGTAGAGCCGCAGGATCCCGCCGACCAGGTGCAGCACGACGGGGAGGCGCATCGCTCAACCGCTCCGGGGCAGGAAGAAATCCCGCACGTGCGGGGCCGAGGCGGCCGTGGTGAACACCAGCAGCGTGTCACCGCCCTGGATGCGGTCGCTCCCGTGCGGGACGATCACCTGGTCGCCGCGGAGGATTGCCCCCACGATCGAGTCGGGCGGCGCCTGCAGGTCCACCAGCGCGGTTGGCGTGTAGCCGGCCGGCACCTCGATCTCGAGGATCTCCGCCTGGCCCTCCTCGAGCACGGCGAGCAGGTTCGAGGGCCCTCCCGTCACGCCGTGCACGATCGAGGCGACGGCGGCGCCGCGCGCCGACAGCGGCACGTCGATCCCGACGCGCTCGAACAGCCGGAGGCTGCCGGGCTTGCTCACGCGCGTGATGATCTTGCCGACGCCGAGCTGGCGCCCGAGCAGCGACGCGAACAGGTTGCGCTCGTCGTTGTCGATCACCGACACGAGGACGTCGCTGCGGCCGATTTCCTCGGCCTCGAGCAGCGCCAGGTCGGTCCCGTCGCCCTGCAGGACGAGCGCCCGGCTGAGCGAGGCCGCCAGCATCTCGCCCCGCCTCGGGTTCGACTCGATCACGCGCAGCTCGATGTCGGGCGACCGGTCGAGCTGCTCGGCCACCCGGAAGCCGACGTCGCCGCCCCCGATGATCGTCACCCGCTGCCGGGCCCGCGTGTGCCCGCCGGCCACGACGCGCGACTGCACCTCGTGCATCGCTTCGTGCGTGCCCATGAAGAAGACCTTGTCGCCCGCGGCGAGCTGCGTCTTTCCGCGTGGGATCAGGAACTCCTCGCCCCTCTTGACGGCCACCACCAAAGAACCCGGCGGCAGTTTCAGCGTGGCGAGCGGTCCCCGCGCGAGTGCTGAACCGGCCTCCAGCCGGAACTCGAGCAGCCGGACGCGGTCGCCGAGGAACGCCTCGGCGTCGATGGCGCCCGGGGCCCTGATCACGCGAACGATGTCGTCGGCCAGCTGCGCCTCGGGCCACAGGACGCGGTCGATGCCGAACTGCTCGCGCAGCAGGTCAGCACCCCCGTCGGGCTGCAGGAAGTCCTCCTTCGAGACGAGGCAGATCGTCTTCGGCGACCCCATGCGGTTGGCCAGCGCGCAGGCGACCACGTTCACTTCGTCGAGTCCCGTGCCGGCGACCAGCAGGTCGCAGCGCTCGATCCCCGCCTGCCGGAGCGTGGCCGTGCTCGTTCCGCTTCCGTGCAGGAACTCCACGTCCAGTGACGAGAAGCGCTCGCCGACCGCGGGATCGTGGTCGATGACCACGACGTCGTGGGCGTCCGAGAGCGCCCGTGCCAGGGCGTGACCGACCTCGCCTCCGCCGATGATGATCAGGTGCATCGCCGGCCGCGCATCAGGAAGACTTGAGCTGGTCGATCGCGTGGCGGGCCCAGTCGGGGTCGTTCAGCATGGCCCGCCCGATCCCGACCAGGTCGGCCCATTCCTCGCGGACGATCTCGTCGGCCATCGCCGGATCGGAGATGCCGCCGGTGACCAGCACGGGGACGCTGACGCGCGACCGGATCGCCTGCGCGAACGGCAGGAAGTAGGCCGACCCCTTGCCGGCGCCCCTCGACCCCTGCAGGCCGCCGGAAACGTCGATCAGGTTCACCCCGTTGTCCGCGAGGCAGGCCGCGACCGACGCTCCCTCTTCGATTTCCAGCCCGCCGGGCGTCTCGTCGTCGGCGCCCAGCCGGACGAAGACCGGGAAGTGAGGACCCACCCGACGCCGCACGCTCGCAACGATCTCGCGGTGCAGGCGGGCGCGCTGCTCGAGCGGGCCGCCGTAGTCGTCGGTCCGCCGGTTCGTCAGCGGCGACAGGAACTGCGACAGCAGGTACCCGTGGGCGGCATGAATCTCGACCGCGTCGTACCCCGCGGCGGCCGCGCGGCCTGCGGCCTCGCCGAAGGCCGCCGCCACTTCCTGGATCTGCGCGAGGTTCATCTCCTCGGGCATGTCGCCTTCGGGCTCGTACGGGTGGCGCAGGGCGGACGGTGCGAGCGGGGCGGTGCCGAGCACGCGCCGCGAGCCGCGCGATCCCGCATGGGCGAGCTGGAGGCAGACGGCCGCCCCCTCTGCCTTGACCGCCGCCGCAAGCCGGCCGAGCCCCTCGATGGTGGCGTCGGCGTGGACGCCCATCTGACCCTGGGAATGGCGGCCCCGTTCGTGCACGAAGGTGTGCTCCACGATGATCAGGCCGCAGCCGGCTGCCGCCCGCCGGCGGTGGTACTCCACGATCGGCGGGGTGACGAACCCCTCGGGCGTGGCCAGGCCCGAGCACATCGGCGGCATGACAATCCGGTTCCGCAGGTTGAGGGTTGCGAACCGGAGCGGGGAGAGCAGAGTTGGCATGGCAGGGAAATGTTAGAAGGAAGAGGCGGAATGTGGAAGGGAAACATCGCCAACCGAAGACAGGGGCGAGGGGGAGCCAGGCCGCCGGACGCGTCCGGCGGCCT
>JARKSS010000214.1 GCA_029974175.1 Vicinamibacterales bacterium | reverse complement strand
GACGAAGCCCCAGCACCACCGACAGGACGATCTCTCCGGTTTCCTGCAGCCGGCTGTGGTCGTACGCGAAGCGCAACGCCGCGGCGGGGACATCAGACGTTTCCCCGTCCCGGCCAAGCAGCCGCGCGGTTTCGAGCGGCGTGCCGAAACCAACGCCGCCGTAGTGGGCGTTGCCGAAGACGGCGCCCCCGACCGTCCCCGGCGTCCCGGCCCACGCCTCCAGGCCGCCGAGACCGCGGGCCATCGTCCACCGCACGAGCCTGTTGACCGTGACGCCCGCGTCGGCCCGCACGCGGCCGCAGGCGGAGGACTCCTCCACCGCCCCGCCCGAAAGGCCTTCCAGCACGATCGCGCCGCCGTGCGCCCGCACCACCACGCCGGCAACCCCCTCGTCGGCCACCAGCACGTTCGACCCACCGCCGAGCAGCGTCACGGTCAGGCCAAGGTCCCGCGCCGCGCGGACCGCGTTCAACACCGCCGATGCATCTCGTGCCTCCACGAGATACTCTGCGGGACCGCCCACGCGGAACGTCGTGAACGGTGCGAGCGGGACCCCGGCTCGTACCACACCCGCGCCCAGCCGGCGCTCGAGTTCAGCGAGCACGCTCCGCCTCCTGGAGCGCGCGCAGCAGCTTGCCGTGGATGCCGCCAAAGGCCCCGTTCGACATCAGCACGACGCGGTCGCCTTCGCGGCGCTCTCGCACGAGCGTCGAAACGATCTCGTCCACGGCCGGGATGTAGCGGGCCGGCGTGCCGGCGGCGCTGACGTCGGCCGCGAGGCGCTCGGCCGACAGGCGCTCGCCCTCGGGCAGGTTCGACCGGAACACTGCGGCCACGATCACGTCGTCGGCAGCCGAGAACGACCTGGCGAACGCCTCCTGGAAGACGCGGCGGCACGACGAGGCCGATCGCGGCTCGAACACGGCGCGGATACGCGCGTCCGGGTGAGCGGCGCGGAGGCCGGCCAGCGTCTCGGCAATCGCGGTGGGGTGGTGCGCGAAATCGTCGTACACGGCAACGCCGCCGATGGTGCCAAGCTCCTCGAGGCGGCGCCTCACCCCCCTGAACTGCTTCAGCCCGTCGGCCAGCACGGCCGGCGACAGTCCCAGCCTGTCGCCGACCGCCATCGCAGCCAGCGCGTTCCTGACGTTGTGCGCGCCGACGAGGGGCACCGTGAAGGTGCCGAAGCTGGTACCGTGACGGCGTACGCTGAAGGTGGTGGCGCCGGCCTCCGCGCGCAGCCCGTACCCGTGCCAGTCGGCCTCGGGTGCGAGGCCGAAGGTCTGGACTGGTGAGCGCGCGAACGCCTTCATCGCCGCCGCCTCGGCACTGTCGGCGCCAACGAGCAGCAACCCGCGCCCCGGGACGAGGTTCACCAGGCGCCGGAAGGCCAGGCGGATCTCGTCGAGGCTGGCGTAGATGTCGGCGTGGTCGAACTCGATGTTCCCGATCACCGCGATGTCGGGCAGGTACTTGAGGAACTTCGCCGTCTTGTCGAAGAAGGCGCTGTCGTACTCGTCGCCCTCGATCACGAAGTCGCGCCCCTCGCCGAGGCGGTAGCTCGATCCCCCGTCGCCCAGATTGGCCGCGATGCCGCCAATCAGGGCGCTCGGGTCGAGGCCGCCAAAGGTCAGCAGCCAGGTGACGAGCGACGCCGTCGTCGTCTTGCCGTGGGTGCCGGCGATCACGATCGACCGCGCGCCCCAGAGGAAGTGCTCCCGGATCGCCTCGGGCATCGAGCAGTACCGGATCTTCCGGTCCAGCACGGCTTCGACCTCGGGGTTCCCGCGCGACACCGCGTTGCCGACGATGACGAAGTCGAGGTCGGGGGTGATGTTGCCGGCGTCGTACCCCTGCCGGGTCTCGATCCGCTCCTCCGCGAGGAAGGTGCTCATCGGAGGGTACAGGTCCTTGTCGGAGCCACGGACCTCGAAGCCACGGCGTTTCAGCAGCGCCGCCAGCGTCGCCATCCCGGTCCCACCGATGCCGATCAAATGGATCTTCTTCATGTCAGGAACACCGCGTGGATGCCGTTCGCTGCCGCATCGCGCTACCAGCCCAGGGCTCTCAGCCCCCGTCACTCCCCCACCGCCGCCTCTTCGATCACGAGTGCCGGATGCGACCCGGCGCGTAACGTGGCCTCGACGCCCAAGGGGACGGTCAGCGCGGGCCCCAGGGTGTGACCGGTGCGGAGGCCGAAGACGACCGGCCCCGGGAAGTCGCGCACGAGATCCGCGAGCACCGTACGCGCGGTCGGCCGCGCGCCGGGTTCGTCGCACCCGGGAAAGTCGGCGAAGACGATCCCGGCAGCCCGTCCGATCACGCCACCCAGGCGCAGCTGCGTCCACGCGCGCTCGAGCCTGTACGGACGCTCGTTCACGTCCTCCAGGAGCAGCAGCGAGCCAGCGGGCGGATCGAACGCGTAGGGCGTTCCAAGCGAGGCCGCGAGCTGGATGAGGTTTCCGCCGAAGAGCGGCCCGCGCGCCTCTCCGCCTCGAAGCACGTCGAGGTCGCCGGCCTGCAGCTCTCCGAAAGGCGGCTCCCCTGTCAGCACCTGGAGGAAGGTGGCCTCGTCGTAGCGGGTGCCGCCGCCGCCCAGGCGCGAGACGACGCTCGGGCCGTGGGCCGCGGTGAGGCCGCACTGGCAGGTGACGAACGCGAGCAGGGACGTCAGGTCGCTGTAGCCGACGATGAGCGTGCGGGAACGGGCGACCGCTGCCGGATCGAGCAGCGGGAGCAGCTGCACGCTGCCGAAGCCGCCGCGGGCCGTCAGGATGCAGGTCACCGACGGGTCGGCCAGCGCGTCGAGCAGCGCACCCGCCCTGACGGCAGGTTCGCCTGCCACGTAGCCGCGCCGCTCGAAGAGACGCTCGTCGTAGACCGGCTCGAACCCGAGGCGCCGGATCTCACCGAGGCCGGCCTCGAGCTCGTCCACCTGGAAGGGGCTGGAGGGCGCGACGATCGCCACCCGATCGCCGGGCCGCACCGCCCGTGCCTTGATCATGTCCGGCCCCGGCTCACAGGTACTGCCGCATCTCGTCCGCGATCGCCTGGTGCTCGTCGCGGCCGATCAGCCGCCGAAGCGACTCGGGCCGAAGGGGCCGCCAGTCGCGGTGCAGCGGCGGGACGATCACCTCGCCGGAAACGGGATCGACAAAGGGCTTCATCGCGGCGAACCGTGCCTTCGCGGCCCGCTGCCGGGCGATGGCGTCCTCGACCCGTTTGAGCGGCAGCTCTTCGCGCTCGACCGCGTAGATCAGCCCTTCGAGGACCTCGGCCTGGACGGCCGGGTCGGTGCCGCACAGCAACAGCGCGTCGCAGCCGGCGGCAATGGCGGCCACGGCCGCCCCCACCTGCGTGAAGCGGGCGGCCACGGCCTTCATGTTCATGTCGTCGGTGAAGACGAGGCCGTCCCACCCCAGCTCGCCGCGCAGCTGCCCCTCGATCACCGCGTGCGACAGCGTGGCCGGGCGTTCCTCGTCGAAGGCGGGGACGAGCAGGTGCCCGGTCATGATCGCGGCCACGTCCGCCTCGATGGCCGCGCGGAACGGGACGAAGTCGATCGCCTGGAATCGTTCTGGCGGGTGCTCGACGAGCGGCAGGTCGACGTGGGAATCCACCGAGGTGTCGCCGTGCCCCGGGAAGTGCTTGCCGCAGGCGGCAACGCCGCCCGCCTGGAGCGCGCGGATGATCGCGGCCCCGATGCGGGCCACCACCTGGGGGTCACCCGAGATTGCGCGCCCGCCATTGATCACCGGGTTGGCGGGGTTGGTGAGGACGTCGAGCACCGGCGCGAAGTCGATCGAGAAGCCGAGCGCCGCCAGTTCGAGCGCCAGCGCCGTGCCGAAGCGGCCGGCCAGCTCCTCGCTGCCGGCGCGCCCCAGCGTCTCGGCCGGTGGCCACTCGGTGAGCGGCGCGCGGACCCGCGCCACGCGCCCTCCCTCCTGGTCCACGCCCACCCAGAGCGGAACGTCGCGCGACAGCTCTCGAACCCGCCACGCGATCTCGGCCACCTGTTCGGGCGTCTCGACGTTGCGCTTGAACAGGACCACGCCGCCCAGGTCGAACTGCCGTGCCAGCGACGCCACCTCGGGCGTCACCGAGCAACCGTCGAAGCCGACGAGCACCAACTGGCCGATCTCGCGATGGAACGCCACGGGCACCTCACTCCAGCGAGGCATTATAATCGTGGCGGTGCATCACGTTGGATAACCTGGCGATTGCGCGGGTGCTCGGCGAGATCGCCGACCTGCTCGAGATCAAGGCCGAGAACCCGTTCAGGATCCGCGCGTACCGCAACGCGGCCGACGCCGTCGCCCACGCGCCCGAGCGGATCGAGACGCTCGACGTGTCGGCGCTGCGCAAGCTGCCGGGCATCGGCAAGGACATCGCGGCCAAGATCCGCGAGCTGGTCGAAACCGGGCGGATGCAGCACCACCAGGAGCTGCTCGCCGAGTTCCCTGCCTCGCTCCTCGATCTGCTGCGGCTCCAGGGGGTCGGACCGAAGACGGCGGCTCTCCTCTACCAGTCGCTGCACATTTCCACCATCGAGGAACTGGAAGAAGCGGCGCGGTCGGGCCGGCTCCGCACGCTGCGCGGCATGGGGGCCAAGAAGGAAGAGCTGATCCTCAAGGCCCTCGAGGAGCGGCGCCAGCACGGCGGCCGCCACCTGCTCGCTCGCGCGCGCGATCTGGCCGCGGTCCTGATCGCCCACCTGCAGCCCCTGGCGCCCGGCGCCGAGTTCGTCCCGGTTGGCAGCCTGCGGCGCGGCGCCGAGACCTGCGGCGACCTCGACATCCTCGCGATCGGCGGCGAGCGCGCACTCATCCGCGCCTTCACCGCCAACCCGCTCGCCGAGCGCGTGCTCGGCGAGGGCGACACGAAGGGCAGCGTCCTTTTGCGCGGCGGCTACCAGGCCGACCTGCGCCTGGTCCCACGCGAGAGCCGGGGCGCCGCGCTGCAGTACTTCACCGGCTCGAAGGCACACAACATCGCGCTCCGCGACCGCGCCATCGGGCGCGGCTACAAGCTGAACGAGTATGGCCTCTTCGACCTGGCCACCGGCCAGAGTGTCGCCGGCGAGAGCGAGGAGGGCATCTACGAGGCGCTCGGCCTCGCGTGGATCCCGCCCGAGCTGCGCGAGAACCGCGGCGAGATCGAGGCCGCCGAGGCGGGCACGCTGCCGCGCCTGATTGCCCGCGCCGACCTGCGCGGCGACCTTCACTGCCACACGACCGCCACCGACGGCCGCGACACGATCGAGGCAATGGCGGCGGCCGCCCGCGCCGCGGGCCTTTCGTACCTGGCGATCGCCGATCACTCGCAGTCGCTCACCATGGTGGGCGGCCTCGACGAGGCCGCGGCGCTCGATCACGCGGCGCGCGTCCGGGCGGTGAACGCCCGGATGGAAGGAATCGAGGTGCTGGCCGCGATCGAGTGTGACATCCGCCCGGACGGCTCGCTCGACCTGGCCGCCGAGTGCCTGGCGCAGCTCGACCTCGTGGTTGCCTCGGTGCACTCCGCCCTCGACATGGACCGGGAGCAGATGACCTCGCGCGTGCTCCGCGCCCTCGCGTCGCCTTCCGTGGATGTGCTGGCGCACCCGACCAGCCGGCTGCTCCTGCGCCGCGCGCCTTCCGCTCTCGATCTCGACGCCGTGATTGACGCGGCGGCCCGGGAGGGGGTCGCGCTGGAGATCAACTCGCTCGCCGATCGGCTCGACCTCGGCGACGTGAACGCCCGCCTGGCCCACTCACGCGGGGTGGCGCTCGTCATCGACTCGGACGCCCACGGCCAGGCCGGCTTCGAGGCGCTCGCCGACGGCGTGACGGTGGCGCGGCGCGCCTGGCTCGAGGCCGGCGACGTGCTGAACACGCTGCCGTTCGATGAGTTCAGGAGACGCCTGCGTCGCCACCGGTCGTAGGGGACACCCCTACTGTCTGCGGGAGTCGCCGACCCTCGCCTGCTTGCGGGCAGCGACGCGGAGGGGTTCCGGCACGTTGCGATCGGTGGAGAGCATCTTGACGTCGCGCGCGGAGAGGCGCGACAGCAGCGACAGCGAGATCGCGATCGGCGTCTTCGGGTTGCGGGTGAGCGCCGAGATGACGTTGTAGTTCTTGATCCAGGCGCGGCTCGTGCCGATGATCCGCAGCACCTCGTCCGAGACGTTCGCCATGCGGGCAAACGACTCCACCTCGCTCTCGGTCAGCTTCGGGCTGCTGAGCACCGCGGCCGCCACGACGCGGTTCGAATCGCGGATCAGGATGTTGCGTTCCTCGCGCGTCCCGAGCATCGCCACCTTCACCCGCTGCCCGACGTCCATCAGCGCGAGCCGCTGGGCGGCGCCGCGGGGCCGTTCGCCGGCCTGGTCCGGCATGCCCGTCCCGGCTTCCCCGCCCGCGTCTGCGGCTTCTTCCGCGCACCCCTCTCCTTCGTGCGCCGCCTCGCTGGCGGCCACACCTTCCGATGCGTCTCCCGGCGTCGTGCCGTCCGCGGCCCCGTCGTCCTCGGCCGCCAGCAGCGGCGCCGAGGTGTCGCCGCCGGCGGGCACGCCGTCGGGCGCCAGTCCGCGTTCCGCGAAGAAGGCGCGGATGTCGGCGTTCACGTCGGCTCTCGCGAGGAAGGCGGCCAGCGGCCCTCGGGGCAGTCGCCGGATGGTGCGTTCGGTCAGCGCCCGTATCTCGGGGTCCTCGTCGGCGGCAAGCAGCACCAGCAGCGCCAGCTGCTCGTGGGCGCGCGGCGCCAGCTGTCCCGCCGCCGCGAGCAGGCGGATCTCGCGCGACGCCTCGCCCCGGCGGAAGCAGTCGAGCAGCGGTGTGCGGTAGGAGGGATCCACGCGCTACCTCGTCTCGAGAAGCTCGCGGTAGGTTTCGAGCGAGAACCGCACCGTCACGACCTTGCCGGGGTCGCCCAGCGAACGGGCCGGCTCGCCGTTGATCTCGAGCGTGAGGGCCGCGGCGTCCCCAGCCGTCACGGCAATCTCGCCGCGCAGCTCGAGCTCCCGGCGCTCCCCGGCCTGCATCAGCCCGGAGTAGACGACGTGGCCGCCGGACCGAACCGACACCCAGCAAGGGCCCCTTGCCGCGAGGGAAAGGCGCAGCGCCCCCTCGGAAACGGGGGCCGACGCCGCCTGGGCAACCTCCCCGCCTGTGGGAGTCGTCAGCTCGGCGGCGGCTGGCTGGATGGCCGGCGACACGACATCGGGCAGGAGGCCGGTCGCCTCGCCGCCGGGCCGGGTGTCGGCCGGCGCCGGAGGGGGAGGCGTTTCGGGAAGCGTCGCCGACTCGGGCGCGGCGGCGGACCTCGCGACGGGGGGAGCCTCGATCCCGGGACGCAGGAACCCGAAGTACACCACGCCCGCGAGAATCGGCACCAGCCAGGCCGCCAAGCGCAGCACACGGGCGCCACCGGTGCGCGGTCCTCCCTCGAGCCCCCCGGCCACGGGCTCGTGCAGCTCGGCGTCGCCGGCGGCCTCCGGAAACTGCTGGAGGAACCGGTTCAGCGTCTCCTCGGGATCGAGGCCGACTTCCTTGGCGTACGAGCGGACGAACGCGCGCGTGAAGACGCCGCCCGGGAGGCGCGATACGTCGTTGCGCTCCAGCGCCTCGAGCGTGAGGACCGAGATCTTGGTATTCGCCGAGATCGCCCGGAGGGTGATGCCGGCACGCTCCCGCGCCTCACGCAGGGAGGCGCCGAAGTCGTGACGGTTCGGTTGGGCCATGAGCAGTGAACGGACCCGACGACCGACCGCGGCGCAGCGGCGCGGGACGAGCCCGGCACGCCTGCACGCGAGCCCATGTTAGGAACTCGACCCAGCGCTGTCAAACCAACGCGCGGCCGCCCGCGCGTGCCTACCGGCGCCTCAGTGCGAACAACGCAAGCAGCTCGGCGAGTCCCGCCGCCAGGTTGACGATCCCGAGGCCTGTCACCGCGCCGCGAACGAAATTGTTGCGAGCGACGGCGGCAATCCAAGGGAACTGCTGCATGAAGTAGTTCCGCTCCCAGATCGGTGACCAGGGAGCCAGGACCAGCAGCAGCCCCACTTCCAGGAAATAGGCGACGAAGATCAGGCGCGTCAGCAGCGGAGCGCTCCCCGGGTCACGCTCTCATTGTATGCAAGGCGGGCAGGGCCGGGATCAGGGATCCGGGCCCTTCCGCCCCGCGCCGCCGCCAGCCCGCATGGTTCACGAAGGCCGAAGGGCGGACGACTCCTGGCCTTGACGGAGGCCCCTGGCTAGGCCGTCTTCTGCGTCAGGCGCTCGATCTCGGCTCCCACGTCGCGGTAGTCGGGGGCGTCGGCCTGCAGCTCGAGGAACACGGCCAGCGCCCGGGCGGTCTCGCCGGCCTCGGCCAGCAGGTGCCCCAGCTCGTAGAGCAGGTCGCGCCCGGCGCCGACGCTGGGCGCGTGCGCCTGGGCGGCGCGCTCGAACCACTCGATCGCCTCGTGCGTCTTGCCGCGGTCGCGGTAGACCCGCGCCAGCAGCACGGCGGCCTCGAAGCGGTGACGGGGCGAGCGGACCGCCTTCTGGGCCGCGCGCACCGCCTCGTCCACGCGGCCGGCGTCGAGGTCGGCAATCGCCTGGCGAAGGGCGCGGCCGGCGGCGTCGCCGGTCCCCGCGCGCGAGGCCCCGTCGCGAAAGTCCTCGAAGACGCGTTCCAGTTCCGAGGGCGCGGCCTGGCCGGGCGCGAGATCGAGCCCCGCAAGCGCGTCACTCATGTCGATCTCGATGGCCTCCTCCGTGCCCTCGGCCGGCGCGGCCGGCGCCGCGAGAATCGCCGCGAGGTCGATCTCGGCCGCCTCGGGCGCCGGTCCCTCCGAGGACTGCGGCGCGGGCGACACCGGCTTGCCGATCTCCTCGGGCTCGAGCCCCTTGCCCGGGTCGTTCAGGTCGAAGTCGAGGACGAAGTCGCTGCTCGTGAACGGCGAGTCGCCCGAGAGGCGGTCGGCAATCACACCGTCGGGATCGGGGTCGCCGAGCAGCACCAGCGCACGGCGGAACCGCTCGATGTTGGCGCTCTGCCACGGCTCGCGCGCGACGAGGTCCTCGGCGATCACGCGCGCCTCGTTCGCCCGTCCCGCGTCGAGGTACGCATCCGCGAGCTGCGCCTGCGCCGTGTACATCGTCGCCTCGAGGCCGCCGTCCACGCAGACCTCAACGAGCTTCATCAGGGCCGGGATGTGGCCGGGCACGCGGGTGACGAACTCGTGCAGCGCCGAGGCCGCCGCCGGCCAGTCCTGTTCGGCGATGGCGGCGTCGGTCGCAGCGTCCACGCACTGGAAGCCCGCCTCGCGGTCCTGCTCGCACAGGCGGCACCCGAGCATCACCAGCTCGTCGCGGCGTCCCGGCTGGGTGGCCAGCACCCGCTCGAGCACCTCGCGCCCGCGCTCGGGCGTTCCGGAGATGAGCTCGATTTCCGCGAGGCTGAGCAGCAGCTCGGGATCGGTGATGTCGCCCGACAGGCACGCGCGCGCGCGATCGACGTGGCCCTTCGCGAGGTGGGTGCGAACCAGCTGCACGCGGGTGTCAACGTCGGAGGGGTCGTGCTCGAGCGCCCGCTCGAGCACCAGGAGTCCCTCTTCTTCGCGGCCGCGCCCGAACAGCTCGGCGGCAATGGCCTTGAATTCGCTGGCCTGCGCCGCGTGCCGCGTCGCGCGCTCGAGGTCGCCGCTCTCGATGCAGCGGGCCACGAGCGCGGCGCGCGCCTCGGGGTGGGTCGGGTCGAGCCGCACCGCCTCGTCGAGCGAATGCAGGCTCTCGGCCAGCTTCCCGCGCTGCGCGAACTCGGCGGCCAGCCGAACCAGCTTCTCCACCGCGACCGCCGTCTGCCCCAGCTCGCCCGACGCCTTCGCCGCCGCCAGGCCGGCCGCCAGGTCGGTGGGGTCGAGGGCGCCGATGCGGACCTGGATCTCCGAGGCGCCGCGGCGGTCGCCGCGCTTCAACCGGCGCTCGGCAATGTTGGTAAGCGCCTTCTTGGCTTCGGCAACCAGCCCCTGCCGCTCGAAGATCTCGGCCGTGCGGACCAGGGCGTGCTCCTCGTCCGGCTTCACCTTCAGGATCTTCTTGTAGACGGCGGCGGCGCGCGGCAGGAACCCCTCGGTGAAGAGGTGGTCGGCGATGCGGGTGTAGTGCTCGATCGCGCTCTCGTACTGGCCCGCGCGGACCAGCAGATCGCCCACGGTGTTGACGGTGCTCCAGTCGCGGGGATGCTCCTCCACGACGCGCAGGTACTCGGCGATGGCGTTGTCGAGCCGGCCCTGCCGGAGAAACTTCTCGGCCTTTCTCAGCGTGGCGTCGCGGTCGATGGCCACCAGTTGCCTCCCAACTCATCCCCCGTGACCCGGATCCGGTGGAACGGCGGCCTGCGGGGCTCGCTTGAGGATATCGGTTGATCCGGCCGCGTCCACCAGTCCAGATACCCGGCCGCGACGAAACGCCCCAGAACCGGCCCGAAATGCCTCATTTCGCCCCGCCGGACCACGACGCCCCCAAAGGACGATTCAAACCACAAAGGACACAATGAACACAAAGACTGGGGGGGGCGGGTCTGCCGGTCTTCGGGCAGCCGGCCACCCGGGGCGAAGCAGGGAGTGGCCCGCACCCCCTGCCCGCCGCTCCGCGGCGCCGAAGACCGGCGGTGTCCAGGTGCACGCCCCCGGATTCTTCGTGATCTTCGTGATCGTTGGGTTCTTTGTGGTTCGTCCGTGGCCGGTTACGGCTTCAGGCCCGGAGGCAGGGCCTCGGCCTGGGCGCCGGGGTCGTCGAGCAGGTCGAAGAGCGACGGCGGGCGGAATGAACGGCGGTGGATCGGGGAGTAGCCGTGAAGGGCAAGGGCCGCCAAGTGTTCGGGCGTCGCGTATCCCTTGTGCCGAAGGAAGCCGTAACGGGGATCGGCCTGGTGAAGTCGCGCCATGTGGCGGTCCCGCACCACCTTGGCCACGACCGATCCGGCCGCGATCGCCGAGCACCGGACGTCGCCGTGCACGACCGCCCGCTGGGGGATGAAGAGGTCCGGGATCCGGAAGGCATCAACCAGCACCAGGTCGGGCAGCGGGTTCAGCGCGAGCACCGCCTCGCGCATCGCCCTGAGCGTCGCCTGGTGGATGTTGATCCGATCGATCTCGTCGGGCTCGACCGCGGCGACCGCCCAGCCGAGCGATCGCCGGGTGATCTCACCGTAAAGCCGCTCGCGCTCGGCGGCGGGCAGCAGCTTCGAGTCGCGCAGCCCGGGGATGTGCCGCAGCGGGTCGAGCACGACGGCGCCGGCCATCACCGGGCCGGCCAGGCAGCCGCGCCCCACTTCGTCCACGCCGGCGATCCGGTAGAACCCCAGGCGGCGGAGGGCGTTCTCGAGCGTGCGCGCGGCGCGCGGCCGGGCCATGGCCCACAGTGTAACGCTACGCCGTCCGCCTGGCCTCCTTCATGCGCGCCGCCTTGCCCTTCAGCGCGCGCAGGAAGTACAGCTTGGCGCGCCGCACCCGCGCCGAGCGCACCACGTCGACCTTGTCGATGATCGGCGAGTGCAGCGGGAAGATGCGCTCGACGCCCTGGCCGAACGACACCTTGCGAACGGTGAAGGTCGCGCGGGAGCCGCCGCGGTGCATGCCGATCACGATCCCCTCGAACACCTGGATGCGCTCCTTGTCGCCCTCGCGCACCTTCACGTGCACCCGCACCGTGTCGCCGGACCGCAGCTGCGGCCGTTCGACCAGTTGGCCGCGCTCGATCCCGTCAATCGCCCTCGCGCTCATCGTCGATCTCCTTCCGTCGCGCCACCAGCAGCTCGCGCAGGATGGCCCGTTCTTCCTCGTCCAGTTCCGCCGTCTCGATCAGCTCGGGCCGGCGCTCGAGCGTCCGCGCCAGTGCCTGCCGCTTGCGCCACCGCCGGACCTCGGCGTGGTGCCCCGAGAGGAGCACCGCGGGCACCGCGAGGCCCCGGAACTCCGCCGGCCTCGTGTACTGCGGGTAGTCGAGCAGCCCGCGTCGAAACGAATCCTGCTCCACCGACTGTTCGTCCCCGACCGCGCCGGGCAGCAGCCTGGCCACGGCGTCGAGCACGACCAGCGCCGGCAACTCGCCTCCCGTGAGGACGTAGTCGCCGATCGACAGCTCCTCGGTGGCCAACCGCTCGCGGACCCGCTCGTCCACCCCCTCGTAGCGCCCGCACAGGACGACCACGTGCGGGAGGGCGCTCAGCCGCGCGGCCTCGGCCTGCGTGAAGCGGCGGCCCTGCGGCGAGGTCAGGATCACGGCGTCGGGCGTCCCGCGTGTCTCGCGGATCGCCTCCACCGCCCGGAACAGCGGCGCCGGCTTCAGCACCATGCCCGGCCCGCCGCCGTAAGCGACATCGTCCACCGTCCGGTGCCTGTCGTCCGTGTAGTCGCGCAGGTCGTGGACATGCAGGTCCACGAGCCCCCGCTCGATCGCCCGCCCGAGGATCCCCTCGCGGGTGGGACCCTCGAACATGCGCGGGAAGATCGTGACGATGTCGAACTTCACGGGCGTTGGTTCACCTCGAGCAGTCCCTCTGGCGGATCGACCACGATCCGCCGGGCCGCCGGCTCGATCCGCACGCAGATCTCGGCGGCGAGGGGAATCAGCACCTCACCGCGCGGGGTGCGGAGCACCAGGCGGCTGGCGGCCATGTCGCCCTCGACCGCGGTCACCTCGCCGACCGCCTGCCCCTCGATCGTCTCGACCCGGCAGCCGACCAGGTCGTGGCGGTAGAAGGTGCCCTCGGGCAGAGGCGCCAGCTCGCCCACGGGGATCCGCAGCTCGAAGCCCGCCATCGCCTCGGCGTCGTTCATCGTCTCGATGCCCTCGAAGGCAATGACCGGCCGGCCGAGGTGCAGCCGGAACGCCGTCACCCGCAGCTCCTGGATCCGCCCGTCGCGCCAGGTGCGCAGGATCGACCCGACCCGGAACCGCTCCTCGACGAAGTCGGTCTCCGGGTTGACGATCACCTGCCCGCGGTTGCCGTGCGCGCGGGCGATCCGGCCGACCAGCGCGTACTCGTCCCAGGCCGCGCGCGCCTCGTCGGGGTTCACCGCCCGCCCGGCTCTCGGATCTCGAGCGTCGCCTTGAGGCCGGCGTGGTCAGCCGCCGCCGCGACCAGGGTACGCAGGGCGGTCGCCGTGCGCCCCTGTCGCCCGATCACCCGGCCGAGATCGTCGGGCGCGACGAACAGCTCGATGACCGCCGTCCCACGGTGATCGGTCTCGGTGACGCGCACCGCGTCGGGGTCGTCCACGAGCGCCCGCGCCACGACCTCCACCACGTCACGCGCGGTGCTCACTGCCCGGCCGCCCCCGTCTCCGGCGCCGCCTCGGGAGCAGGCGTCTCGGTCAGGTGGCGCGCCAGCAGCGTGCGGACCGTCTCGGACGGCCGCGCGCCGGCCTTCAGCCAGTGCTCGACGCGCGCCCGATCGACCTTCACGGTGGCCGGCTGCGTGCGCGGGTTGTAGTGACCGAGGATCTCGAGGAACCTGCTCTCGGTCGCGCGCCGCGCCTCGCACACGACGACGCGGTAGTGCGCCTGCTTCTTCGATCCGGTCCGGCTCAAGCGAATCGCCAACATCGAGTGCCCTTTCGAAAGACTCCCATCCCTGTCAGAACCGCCCCATCCGGCGCAGGCGCTTCATCCCGCCCTTGCCGCCGGCCATGCCGCCGAGGCTCTTCAGCATCTTCCGCATCTGCTGGAACTGCTTCAGCAGCCGGTTCACCTCCTCGACCGAGGTGCCGCTGCCAAGCGCGATCCGCTTGCGCCGGCTGCCGTTGATGATGCGGTAGTCGGCGCGCTCGGCCGGCGTCATCGAGTTGATGATCGCCTCGACGCGCGACAGCTGCTTCTCGTCGGGCTTGTTCTCGGCCAGCTGCTTGAGGTTCCCGAGCCCTGGGATCATCCCGAGGATGCTCTCGAGAGGCCCCATCTTCCGGATCGTGCGCAGCTGGTCGCGGAAATCCTCGAGCGTGAAGTCGTCCTCGCGGATCTTCCGCTCGAGCCGCTCGGCGTCCTCCCGGTCGATCGCCTGCTCGGCCTTCTCGATGAGCGACAACACGTCGCCCATCCCAAGCAGGCGCGAAACGAGCCGGTCGGCGTGAAACGGCTCGAGGTCCTCGAGCCGCTCGCCGGTGCCGACAAACGCGATCGGCACGCCCACGACCGCGACCACCGAGAGCGCCGCGCCGCCGCGCGCGTCGCCGTCGAGCTTGGTCAGCGTGACGCCGGTAACGCCGATGCGCCGGTTGAACTCGCCGGCGCTCTTGATCGCGTCCTGCCCGGTCATTGCATCGGCGACGTAGAGCAGGTCGGACGGCTGCACGGCTTCCTTGATCGCCTGCAGTTCGTCCATCAGCTCGTCGTCGATGTGGAGGCGACCGGCGGTGTCCACCAGCACCACGTCGAAGCCCAGGTTCCTGGCCTCGGCCAACGCGCCCGTCGCCCGGCGCACGGGGTCGAGGTCGCCCGGCGGGTCGAACACCCGCAGGTTCGCCTGACGTCCCAGCACCGAGAGCTGCTGGATGGCCGCGGGCCTCCGGACGTCGGTCGAAACCAGCAGCGGGTGGCGGCCCTGCCGCCTCAGCCACGTCCCCAGCTTTGCGGCCGTGGTCGTCTTGCCCGACCCCTGCAGGCCGAGCAGCAGGATCGCCCGCGGCGACCGCGACGGCGGCTGCTGGCCGCCCGCCGCGTCGCCGAACAGCGCGATCATCTCGTCGCGCACGATGCGGACCACCTGCTGGGCCGGCGTCAGGCTCCGGAGCACGTCCTGACCGGTCGCCTTGTCGCGCACGCGGTCCACGAACGCCTTGACGACCTTGAAGTTGACGTCGGCCTCGAGCAGCGCCAGGCGGATCTCGCGCAGCGCGGCCTCGATGGTCGCCTCGGAGAGGCGGGCCTCGCCCCTCAGGGCCTTGAAGACGT
>JARKSS010000140.1 GCA_029974175.1 Vicinamibacterales bacterium | reverse complement strand
ACCGCACCGTCTGCGAGTGCCGGAAGCCGGCACCCGGTATGATCCGCCGCGCCGCGCTCGAGTACGGCGTCGACGCGACGCGCTCGTTCGTGGTCGGAGACCGCTGGCTCGACGTCGAGTTCGGGCGCGCGGCCGGCGCGCGGAGCATCCTGGTGCGGACGGGGTACGGCTTGAACGAGGAGTCGCGCCCCGCCGGCGCGTCGCGCCCCGACCTGGTGGCCGACAACCTGGCGGAAGCGGTGGCGTGGATACTGAGGCAGCGGTAGAGGATGACACCCGATCGCCTTCTTGCGCTCGTCGATCGCTTTCCTTCCTGCCGGGTGGTGGTGGCAGGCGACCTCGTGGCCGACGAGTTCCTGTCGGGACAGCCGTCGCGCATCTCGCGCGAGGCGCCCGTCCTGATCCTCCGCTACGAAGACACCCGGGTCCTGCCCGGCGGAGGCGGCAACGCGGCGAACAACATCGCCTCGCTGGGCGGCCGCGTCCAGCTGTTCGGCCTTGCCGGCCGCGACGAGGCCGGCCGCCGCCTGCTCGAGTGCTTTCCGCGCTCGGTCAACACGCGAAACGTCCTCCGCCCGGCGGGGTACCGCACGCCGACCAAGACGCGCGTGCTTGCAGGAGGCATTCACTCGGCAAAGCAGCAGCTCGTGCGGATCGACCGGGAGCCCGTTGCGCCGCCCCCTCCCGATCTCGTCGCGCGGATTGCCGGCGCCCTTCTCGACGCCGTCGGCGAGGCCGACGCGGTGGTCCTCTCCGACTACGGCTATGGCCTGGTGACGCCGGCGCTGGCCTCGGCCATCAGCGAGCGGCTCGCAACCGCCCGCCGCGACGGGCGGCCGCCGGTGCTGATCGACTCGCGGTACAACCTCGGCGCCTACCGCGGTCTCGCCGCCTGCACCCCCAACCAGCCCGAGGTCGAGCAGCTGTTCGACAGGAGGATCGGAGACGATGGGGCGGCGCTCGAGAAGGCGGGGCGGACCTTGCTGCGGCGGCTGCGGATGCAGGCGGTCCTGGTGACGCGCGGCTCGCGGGGCATGGCGCTCTTCCAGCCGTCGGTGCCGACCATCCACATCCCGATCTTCGGGACCGACGAGGTGGCCGACGTCACGGGTGCGGGCGACACCGTGATGGCGGTGATGTCGCTCGCCCTTGCCGCCGGCGCGTCGTTCCACGAGGCCGCGCTGCTGGCCAACTACGCGGGCGGGATCGTGGTGATGAAGCGCGGCACCGCCACCGTCTCCCCCGACGAGCTGCGCGCCGCGATCACCGCGCCGTAGTGGGCGACCCTTGTGGTCACCCGAGACATCATGGGACAGGTCCTCTCCGAACCCGATCTCCGGGCGCAGATTGCCGCCGATCGCCGCGAGGGCCGCGCCATCGCGTTCGCCAACGGATGCTTCGACGTGCTGCACGTCGGGCACGTGCGGTACCTGCAGGGTGCCGCCGCCGAGGCCGACCGCCTGGTTGTCGCCGTCAACGACGATGATTCGGTGAGGAGGATGAAGGGGGCGAACCGCCCGGTACTGCCTGCGGCAGACCGTGCCGAGCTGGTAGCCGCCCTGCGCGGCGTTGACTACGTCGTGATCTTCCCCGACGACACCGTGGCGCGCCTGCTCGAGCTGCTGAAGCCCGATGTCCACTGCAAGGGGACCGACTACACGGTGGACACCGTGCCCGAGCGCGAGACGGTTCGTGCGTACGGCGGCCGCATCGCCATCGTCGGCGACCCGAAGGATCACTCGACGAGCGAGCTGCTGGGGAGAATCAAGGCGCAGGGCAAGCCCTGACCGTGACGCGTGCCGTGAGCCCTGAGCCGAGCCGTGAGCCTTGAGCCCTGAGCCGTGCCGTGAGCCCTGAGCCTTGAGCCGTTCCCATGCGTGTCCTCCTTGTCAGACTCGGCGCCCTGGGCGACATCGTGCACGCGCTGCCGGTTGCGGCGGCGTTGCGGCAGCGGTTTCCCTTCGCCCGGATCGACTGGCTGGTGGACGCGCGGTACGCGGCGTTGCTCGATCTCGTCCCCGCGATCGACGGCCGGATTGTCGTCGCCGCCCGCGGCAAAGTCCCGGCGGGTGCCAGCCTTGCGCCGGAAGCCAGCAGCGAAGGCGTTGCGAACGGCACCGGCGCCCCTGCACGGCGGACGTTCCCGGCGGGCCTGGGATGGCTGCGGCTGGTGCGGGCGCTGCGGCGCGAGCGGTACGAGGCGGCGCTCGACCTGCAGGGACTGGTGAAGTCCGCGGTGCTCGCGCGCGCCTCGGGCGCGCGGCGCGTGATCGGGTTCGGCCGGCCTTGGCTGCGGGAGCCGCTTGCCGCGCGCTTCTACACCGAGCGGCAGGCCGTGCCGCGCGGCGGCCACGTGGTGGACAAGAACCTCGCACTGCTCTCGGCGCTCGGCATCGGCACCGCGGCGCGGGTGTTCCCGCTGGCCGCCGGTGACATGAGGCCTGTGGAGGAGATGCGCCGGCTCCACCCCAAGACCGCCCGCGGCTTCGTCCTGCTGAACCCGGGCGCTGCGTGGCCGAACAAGCGCTGGCCGCCCGAGCGGTTCGGCGCGCTCGCCGCCATCATCCGCAAGCGCCACGGCCTGCCCTCGGTCGTACTCTGGGGGCCGGGCGAGGAAAGCGTGGCGGCGCTGGTGGTGGACGGGTCGGGCGGGGCCGCATTCGCGGCGCCGCCGACGCGGCTGCCTGGGCTGCTGGCGCTGGCGCGGTCGGCGCGGCTGATCGTCTCGGGTGACACCGGTCCGCTGCACCTCGCTGCCGCGGCGGGGACCCCGGCGGTGGCGGTGTTCGGGCCGACCAACCCCGCGCGGAACGGGCCCTGGCACCCGGCCGACCTGACCGTGTCGCGCTATGACACTTGCGACTGCCGCTACCGGCGGCGGTGCCGCCGCCCGCGTCCCTGCATCGAGGAGATCGACGTGGACGAGGTCGCACGGGCGGTAGACCTGCGGCTGGCGACGTAGCAGGTTGCTGAAGAAAAGGAAGCCTGCAATGCAGAAGGAAAAATGGAGAATGAAGAAAGGCGGGCTTTACATTCTCCCTTTTGCATTTTGCATTCGGGCCGCGTTCTTCAGCGGCCGGCCAGACTCCTTGCATTCGACTTTCGTTCGCGACTCGACTCCGTGACCCGATGACTTCGTGGGCTTCGTGGACTTCGTGGACTGCGCGCGGCGCCCGTCGGATGGCGCGCGCCAGGGTTCCCCTGGGCTTTCTCGGCGGCGCCGTCGCGCTGTGGCTGGCGCAACCGACGTGGGGCAGCCTCGCCGCCGGTGCCACGGTGGCGGCGCTCGGCGAGGCCATGCGCGTCTGGGCGGCCGGCCACCTCGAGAAGGGCAGGGAAGTGACCTGCTCGGGCCCCTACCGCTGGACGGCCCACCCGCTCTACCTCGGCTCGGCGATCATTGCGCTCGGCATCATCGTCATGGGGCGGAGCAGGGCGCTGGCCGTTCTCGTCGCCGCCTACGTCCTGCTGGCGATCGGCGGGGCGATCCGGAACGAGCAGGCCGAGCTGCGCGCGGCGTTCGGCCGGGAGTATGACGACTACCTGGCAGGGAACGCGGCGTCGCTCGGCGGCGTGGTCCGGCGCTTCAGCCTGGCGCGGGCGCGCAGGAACCGCGAGTACCGGGCGGTGGCCGGTATCCTCCTGGCGCTCGCGCTCTTCGCGCTGAAAGCGCGACTGGTGTTATAATCGCTTGCTTTGTCGGCAGCCGGGGCGGTTAGCTCAGTGGTAGAGCACCGGCTTTACACGCCGGCTGTCGCAGGTTCGAATCCTGCACCGCCCACCATGGCGGCCAGGACACCCCGGGCGGGGTCGTAGTTCAGTTGGTTAGAACGCCGGCCTGTCACGCCGGAGGTCGCGGGTTCGAGTCCCGTCGACCCCGCCACTTAACCCATTCTATACATTGGAGATAGCGGAATCGCCCTCCGCCGTCTCCAAAATATCTCCATTCGACTCGCTTGGCCTGCGCTCCGCGCCAGCGCCAAGCTCGCTCATGGCAGGCCACCCGACGGAGAATGCCCTGAGCGAGGGAGCGAAGCGACCGAGTCGAAGGGCCTCACCTTCGGTTCCTCCAGTAGACGAATCGCCGCGTCGAGCGCCGCCGGACTGAGGTGCATGTAGCGCTGGGTCGTGATCAGATCCTTGTGCCCGGCGAGATCCTGGATCGCCCGCGCCGGCGCCCCGCGCATCGCCAGGTGCGAGCAGAACGTATGACGCAGCCGGTGCACGCCGTTCTCAGTGAGCCTCGCACGCCGGGCAGCCCGTTCCACGCAGTGCTTCACGCCGTCCGCTGAGAGCGGTGCGCTGCCACGGCACAAGACGCGGGTCGATCGCAGGTGCCGACCCTCGCGGAGTGCCGTGGCCAGCCGAGCGGTCATCGGCACGTAGCGGAGGCGTCCCCCTTTCGGTGCCGTGACGTGGCCCTTCCATTCGGATCGTTGAACGCAGATCTGCCGTTTGCCCAGATCCACGTCGCGCCACTCGAGCGCCATCATCTCCCCGCATCGGAGTCCAGCCTCGCCGCCGAGGAGCACGACGAGAAGTTCGTTGGGATCCGAACCTGTCGCCGCGGCGTCCACCAAGCGCTCGTACTCGTCGAAGTCGTAGTACCCCATGGACGGTTTTGGAACGGGTATCAGCTTCACCGCGCACGGCATGCGTTCGATGACGTCCCATTCCACGGCCTTCTTGAGCAGCATGTTCAAGGTCGTGAGCACGTTGTTCACGGTCTTGGGCGCCCGCTCACGCAGCCGGTGCTTGAGCTGCTGCACCTGCTCCGTAGTGATCGCATCCAGACGTTTCGATCCCATGAAGGGAACGAGGTGGATGTCGATAATCGTCTCCTTCGCGGCGATCCCACTCGGCTTCTGCCGGTTGGCCCGGGCGTGCCCATCGACGAACCTCGGCGCGAACTGTTGCAGCGTCGGCACCTCCTTTGGTGGGGCCTTCTCTTGGGGCGGCGGGCTCATGAGGCGCTCGAACAGCACGCGCTCGAGTCCTTCTGCCCACCGCAGGGCGGCCGTTCGCGAAGACACCGGAGCGCGTTTCCGCTCCCGGAGCTGCCGCGCGCCGTCGGGCGTGACGACGCGGATGTCGACTTCCCAGCCGCCCCTCCGATACGGACGAATCGTGATGCTCATCGCCATCTACTCCTCTGGCGATGACGCGCGCTTCTGGTCCAGCCAGTGTAGCAGGTCGTCGGCTCGGAGGAGGACCCGCCGGCGGATGCGTGTCACACCCGGCAGTTGCCGGCGCTCGATCATGGCGTAGATCGCGCGCCGGCTGGTGCGCAGCAGGCTTGCAGCTTCATCAACAGTCAGAAGGACCGGCAGCGATCCTCCCGTTTCCCGCTGGTCGTGGAGCCCCGGCGCCGAGCGGTTCGCGCGTCGGAAGGCGGTCGCCATGCCGTTCACCACGTCACCTCCCGCCGCGCGGAAACGAGACGGGCCTTGCTGCTGTCAGGCCTCTCGCGAACATCCACGGCGTGCCGCTCCAGCCAGGCGTCGATCCACTCGACTCTCAGCCGGATTGCTCGCCGGCCGCCCAGCCGCGCTTGCCTGATCTCGCGGCGCTCGCATGCGGTGTAGATCGTGTCCCGGCTCACGCCGGCGTACTCCGCGGCCTCTGCCACGTTCAACCAGGTCTTCATGACAACCTCCCGGACATCTGTCCACGTCTGCCGATTGCGCGGGTTGGATGGTGATCAGGGCGCGCTCGGGTGCGCTGACTGGAGCCAGCGCACCGCCGGTGTGGTAGCGCGGATGGTGGCGGTTGCCAGCATCAAAACCCGCGAGGCGAGTGCCGGGCGGTTGTCGCACGATCGAACGTGCGACTGCGAACGAGAGGTCCGGCACGACGAACGCGGTACCGCAGCGGGTACGTGCGTTGTACGTGCGGTGCTCCGAGTGCGGAAACGCCCTGAGGCGTTCGCGCAAACGGGCGCGGTTCTCGACTCGAGCGGGCGCAGAGAGCGCGAGCTCGAAAGC
>JARKSS010000201.1 GCA_029974175.1 Vicinamibacterales bacterium | reverse complement strand
GGACCTCGTCGTTGGCGGTCGATCGCAATCTGTCGGGCACGGCCGCGTACTATAGAATAGGCGGCTGCGCCGGAGCAACGAAGGGTACCCCGTGAAGCGTGATCTCGCTCGACTCGCCCGTGAGACCTTCGAAGTCCGGGTTGTCGGGGGCGGCATCCACGGCCTTGCCGCGGCCTACGACGCCGCCCAGCGTGGCTTCTCGGTGGCCCTGGTCGAGCGCGGCGATTTCGGGTCGGGCGCCTCGTTCAACCATCAGAAGACAATCCACGGCGGCCTTCGCTACCTGCAGACCGGCGACCTGAAGCGGATGCGGGAGTCGATCCTCGAGCGGCGTACGCTTGCGCGGATCGCGCCGCACCTTCTCACGCCGCTGCCGTTCCTGATGCCCACCTACCGCAAGCTGACGCGCAGCCGGCTGGCGATGTGGGTGGCTTTCCGAACCGACGCCCTGGTGGGCAGCGACCGCAACGACGGTGTCACGCCCCGGCTGCACCTGCCGCCGGGCCGCCTGCTCTCGAAGGCCGAGTGCCTCGAGGCGTTTCCCGACGTCCGGCAGAAGGGGCTGACCGGCGGCGCGCTGTGGCACGACTACCAGGTACGCAACACCGACCGCCTCAATCTCGCCTTCGCGCTGGCGGCTGACGCGGCCGGCGCCTGCCTGGCCAATCACGTCGAGGCGGTCGCGCCCCTGCTCGAGAACGGGCGGGCCGTTGGGGTCCGCGTTCGCGACGCGCTGACCGCCTGCGAGTTCGACGTGCAGGGGCGCATGACGCTCAACGCCGCCGGGGCGGCCACGGGACGGCTGATGGCGGCGTTCGGCCGCACCGAGGCGCACCCGCTCATCAAGGCGATGAACCTGGTGACCCGGCGCCCGTTCTCGGGGCCGGCCCTCGCCTCCTCGACCGACGAGGGGCGGATGCTGTTCATCGTGCCGTGGGAAGGGCGCGCGGTTGCCGGCACGTCGCACTCGCCCCAACCGTGCGGCCCTGACGAGCTCGCCGTCTCCGACCGCGAGTTGACGTGGTTCATCGGCCAGGTGAACGAGGCGTTTCCCTCGCTTCGCCTCGCGGTCGAGGACGTCACGCTGGTTCACCGCGGCATCGTGCCGGCCGCCCGGAACAGGAAGGGCGAATGGGGCCTCGAGGGGCACTTCCGCCTTCGCGACCACGCAGCCGACGGCGTGGAAGGCGCGGTGTCGCTGGTGGCGGTGAAGTACACAACCGGCCGGGGAGTGGCCGAAGCGGCCGTGGACCTGGTGGCCCGGAAGCTCGGACGCCGCGTCCCCTCCCGCACCGCGCAGGTCCCGCTGCCGGGTGGCGAGGTGGCCGACCTCGAGACGCTCGAAGACATGGTACGACGCGACGCGGCGGGGCTGATCGACAACGAGGTGGCAGCGCAGCTCGCCCTGACGTACGGGTCCAGCTACTCTGCCCTGCTCCAGGTTGTCCGCGAGTCCCCCGCACTGGCAGTGCGCCTGGCGGACGGCGTACCCGTCATCGCGGCGCAGGTGGTGCATGCGGTGCGCGAGGAGATGACCTTCACCCTCACCGACCTGGTGACGAGGCGCGTCCCGCTCGGCTCGATGGGCCACCCCGGCGAGACCGCTGCCAGCGCCTGCGCCGCCCTGATGGCACGAGAACTTGGCTGGGACGCCGCGCGGACGGAGCGGGAGCTCCAGCAACTCAGAGATTTCTACCGGCCGGTCTGAGCACCCACTCCCAGCGCCCCCGCACCAGCACCCGCCTTCGCCGAACGCTCGTTGCACTCCCGCCTTCGCCCAGCGCTCGCTTCGCTCGCGGCTACGGCGGGGCAGGCTGCGGCTTCGGCGGGCAAGCCTACAGCACCTTCGGCACCTCCAGCATCAGCACCCCCAGCACCTCCTGTACCAGCACCTCCTGCACCTTCTGCACCCCCTGCACCACCAGCACGATCTGATTCACTTCACCTCAAACGCCTTGAACATGTAGGTGAACCCCGCGGTGAACCCGATGCCGGGGTCGCGCGAGGTCAGGCCCACGATGCCGCCGAGGTCGCGGCGGGCCGAACCGATCGTGTAGCGCAGGCCGGCGCGAAGCTGGCTGAGCGACTCGGTCCCGAGCGGCGCATCGTCGCCGCGCGTGCTGAGCCGGCCGTTCAGCTCGCCGACCACGTCGAGCCGCTCGTCGAGCGCGCGCGCGAACGACAGGCCGTAGGTGAGCACGTCGTTCTGGCGGCTGGCCTGGATCGGGTCGGGGAGGATCCCCAGGCCGGCGTTCAGCGCGACGCGCACCGACTCGATGGTCTTCCCCACCAGGACCGACGCGTAGAACTCGGTCGTGTCGAGCGAGATGCCGCTCGACTCGCTCGCGTTCGGCAGGCGTGTCGCAAACCGCACCGCAATGGCCGGGGTCGTCTCGCTCTCGGCCAGCAGGCGCAGCTTGGTTCCGATCACCAGGTCTTCGACCGTGCTGGTGGTGTCGCCCGGCTCCACCAGGTCGGCCAGCGGCGCGTCGTTGCGCTCGGTGATGGTGAGGCGCTTGTACGGCGAGCCGGTCACCTGGATCTCGGCGATCTCCCCCACGCCGATCACGACACCGAGGGCCGGCGCGCGCCACAGGTGCCCTTCGAGGCCCGACACCGGGAAGAAGATGCTGCGGCCGTACTCGACGCCGGCCTCGATGAGGACGTTCCCTGCCCCGATTGCCTCGGGGTCCTGGGTCTGGAGGGGACGCTGCTGCGCGAAGGCGGGGGCGACAGTGACGACGGCGAAGAAAAGAACGGCGATGAATGTGAATGGGGCGAGCCGCGTGCGGAAAAGCATGCCCCATTGTACAACCCGCTCGCGGCCTCGATTCACCCCGCGAACTTGTACCCGAGGCCGTGCACCGTGAGGATGTATTGCGGGTGGCGCGGGTTGGGTTCGATCTTCTGTCGCAGCCAGGCGACGTGGACGTCCACGGTGCGCGTGGAGGGTACCGCGTCGTAGCCCCAGACCTCGTTCAGCAGCTGCTCGCGCGTGAGCGTGTCGCCGCGGTGCTGGAGGAAGTGCTTGAGGAGCAGGAACTCGCGCGCCGAGAGATCGAGCGGAACTCCGGCCCGCCACACCTCGGCCTTCCGGGTGTCCACGACGATGTCGCCGAAGCGGTACTCGTGATCGCCCGAAGGACCGGGGGCGGCGCGCCGCAGCTGCACCTCGATGCGGGCGAGCAGTTCCAGCATGTCGAAGGGCTTCGTCAGGTAGTCGTCGGCGCCCAGCTTGAAGCCGAGCACCTTGTCGATCACCTGGCCGCGGGCGGTCAGCATGATGATGGGGGTGCGAACGCCCTTCTGCCGGAGGTCGCGGCACAGGTCGAAGCCGCTCGTCCCCGGCAGCATCACGTCGAGCAGGATCACGTCCCAGGCCTCGCCGGCGGCTCGCGCAAGGCCCGTTCGGCCGTCCTGCGCCGAAACCACCTCGAAGCCCTCGTTCTCGAGGCGATCGGTCAGCGTCAGCACCAGGCCGGGCTCGTCCTCGATGAGAAGGACACGCCTCACAACCGGTCCTCCGCGAGCGGGGCGGGTTGGGGCGCGGCGGGCAGCGTCAGCGTGAAGGTGCTGCCCTTCGCCGGCTCCGACGACACGGTGACAGAACCGCCGTGGGCTTCAGCGACCCGCTTCACGAGGCTCAGGCCGAGACCGTTGCCGTGCACCTGCCGCTCGATGGCCTGCCGTCCCCGGTAGAACGGTTCGAAGACGTGCGCCAGGTCGGCCGGAGCCAGGCCCGGGCCCCGGTCGCGCACCGCGATCGCCACCTGGGGACGACCGCGAACGGCGCCAACGCTGGCCGTCACGCCGATCCAATTCCCCTCGGCCGCGTGTTTCACCGCGTTGCCGACCAGGTTGTGCAGCGCCCGCCGCAGGGCCGGCTCGTCGCCCAGGATCAGCGGCGTTCCTTCCGGCGGCGGTTCGACGTCGAGGACGATGCCGGCCTGCGTGCACAACGGTCCGCACGAGGCCTCGAGGTCGGCAAAGAGCGACGCGACGTCGAGCGGCCGCGGGTCGCGGATCGGCCTGTCGCCGTGCACGCGGGAGTACTCGAGAATCTGCTCGACCATCTCGGTCAGGCGGCGGCCCTCGTCCTCGATCAGCTCGCCATACCGTCTTGTCTGCGCCGGCTCCGAGACGACCCCGACGGAAAGGTTCTGGGCGGCGGACCGGATGACCGCGAGCGGCGTGCGCAGCTCGTGCGAGACCGTGGTCACAAATTCCATCTGACGTGCCGCGAGCTGGCTTGCGCGCTGCCCGTTGCGGACGACGAGCGCGACGCCGGCGAGCAGTACGGCCAGGATGCCGCCCCCGAGCAGGAGATTGCGGCGACGGGCCTGCGTGACGGCGGCATCGAGCGATCCGGCCGGGTGCTGGAGGACGAGACGCCACGACGGGAAGCCTCGCACCGTGCTCGTGACGTGCTGGATCGTTCCCACATCGTCCCGGCGCTCCACGACGATGGCCATGCGTGGGGTGCCGCCAGCGTCCGTGCCCGCACCCGCACCCGCGGGGGCCGAATCGACGCCGGCCACCCGCGTGCGCAGCGTCAGCTGGGCTGGACCGGCATCGATCCCGCGCAGCACGTCCAGCCGGAGGTTGAAGAAGGACGTGACGCTGTCTGCCTGCTTCGGGTCGATCGAAACGCCCGCGCCCAGGCCCCGGGCGAAAAGCGGCTGCCCGGACGCCGACAGGACGGCAATGCGGTAGGAGCCGGCGCCCTCGGGCAGGTGCCGCTCGACGAGGGCCGGGAGCACGCTGGTTCGAAGCACGTCCCGGTCGAGGTCGGCCACGACGAAGGCCACCGGCGAACGCAGCCAGAACCGGGCCTCGAACAACTGCCGAGACGCGTTCACCCCCGGCCCGGATGGCGCCGGGGCCGACGGCCGGCGCGGAAGCGCCGGCAGCGGCAGCGACGCGCCGACCGGAACGAGGAGTGCCGGCAGCTCTGGTGCAACCGGGGCCAACGGGAGTGGGAATTCCCGCTGCTGTCCGTCGCGCTCGACCTGGCCGGTCCACTTCCCCGCAGCCAGGTAATTGCGAAGCCCTTCCAGGCGCGGGGGCCACGCAGCGACCGGCGAGCCAAAGACGCGGCCTTCCGGCTCGTAGCGCCTGAAGGTCCACTCGCCTCCCTTCGACTGCGCGAGGACGATATCCCGGACCATCGCCGGGAAACGCGCCGCGTTGCGCCACCTCTCCACCGCCACGGCGAAGCGTTCCCAGTTGCCCGCGGCCATCTCGGCCTCGGACAGGTGCAGGGCGAGGTACGCGCGGGTGATCTCGCCGTCGAACTCGTCCACGAACTCGCGCGCCCGCTGGTCGAGCGAACGTCGCATCTGCTCGCGCTCAGCCTCGGACACCTTGCCGAGCCACCGGTACTGCAGCGCCGCGAGCGTCGCCACGAGGACGACGAGCGCGGCCGGCACGAGCACGCCGAGCGGGAGCCGCCGCAGCCTCACCATGCCGCGAGTGTACTATCAGCCTCCTCTCGTGATCCCTCACTGTCCGGCCTCTCGGCCCGGTTTTTACGTTCTTAACGATCTCTTTGCCTGGGCTTAACCATTCGAGGCCGTCCAACCGGCATCATCGATTCGTCAAAAGCAGCAGACGGCGGTAAAGAGCGACCAAGGGTCGCCCCCGTCCCGAGTCGGTGTCGGGTCCCCGCTTCCATGGAGGCACCAACCGTGAAACGTTCCCTGACCGCCCTGTTCGTTCTCGGCTCCTTCGCCCTGCTCCCGGCCCAGGGCCAGGACGCCGCGCAAGTCCTCGCGGCGGCGCGCGAGGCGCTCGGCGGCATGCGGCTCGAATCGCTCAAGTCGCTCTCGGGCAAGGGGCGCACGCTGCGCACCACGCCGCGAGGCGACACCGTCGAGACCGAGTTCGAGGTGGCGTTCGAGCTGCCCGACAAGTACCGCCTCCGCACGGCGCTGATGCCGATGGGCAACATGACCGTCTACCGCGAAACCGGCTTCAACGCCGACCGGCTGATCGAGCAGGTGGATCGTCCGCCGAACCTCTCGGGTGGCATGGTGCAGATCCGGGTCGCGGGGCCGGGCGGCCCGGTCGATCCCTCGAAGATGACGCCCGAACAGAAGGCCGAGTTCGAGCGGCAGCGGGTGCTGGCGACCAAGAAGGAGTACGCGCGGCTGGCCCTGGGGCTTTTCGCCGACTCACCGGGCTTCCCGCTGGAGTTCACCTATGCCGGCGAGGCCGAGGCGCCCGACGGCAAGGCCGATGTCATCGATATCAAGGGGCCGGGCGACTTCGCAGCCCGCCTCTTCGTGGACCAGGCGACGCACCTGCCTCTCATGCTGAGCTGGATGGACAAGGAGCCGCTGACGATCCGCATGGGCCCCGGTGGCGCGAGCGTGAGCGCGGGGGTCGGCGCCGGCGGGGCCGTGATGCAGCGGCTCGAGCAGCGCTCGGACCCGATGTCGAAGGAGGAACGCGAGAAGCTCGAGAAGGAACTAGAGGAGGCGCGTGCGAAGGCCGAGGCCAACCGCCGCACCGTCGAGTTCCGCGTCTACTACGCCGACTACCGCGACGTGGGCGGCGTGCGGCTGCCGCACCGCATCCAGCGGTCGATCGACGGCAAGCCGGCCGAGGAGATGGAGTTCGACTCGCTGAAGGTGAACCCAAAGCTCGACGCCCGCATCTTCGAGCCAACCAAGTAGGAAGGGCGCGTCCCGTGTTGAAGGTTCCCCTCGTTCTCTGTCTGACCCTGATCGCGCTCGCCCCGCGGCCGCTGCTGGCCGGTGACGGGCAGGCCTCCCCGGGCCGCCTCGTGGTCACCGTCCTCGACCAGACCGGCGCGGTCATTCCGCACGCGCCGGTCTCGCTGGCCGGCGAGGACGGGGCTGGCGAGGCCGAGGCGCTCTCGAACGGCCGCGGAGTGGCCGCCTTCGACAGCCTTCCGGAGGGCCGTTACACCGTTCGCGCCCAGTTTCCCGGGTTC
>JARKSS010000200.1 GCA_029974175.1 Vicinamibacterales bacterium | reverse complement strand
CGACCGAGGCGATCAACGGCCGCCTCGAACACCTCCGCGGCAGTGCTCTTGGGTTCCGCAACCTCACCAACTACATCGCCAGGAGCCTGCTCGAGACCGGCGGGTTCAGACCCCGTCTACACCCTCGACTGGGATGAGCCGCCAAAGTGTGTAAACACCTGGTCAGGGGCTATTTTGTTCGCGTGCGCGAGGGGGGACTTGAACTGACCTCGACCCCCTCGCGCCTCGAATCTCGGCGGGGCGTTCTGCCGCATAAAATCAACGATCTACGGCGTCTAGATTGTGGATAACTTCACCGTAGTACCCCGACATACACGTTGCTTAGCACTTTCGTTAGCACTTTTCAGCACTGCCGGGGCTCCGTGATTCACCATTCCGAGGCGGCCGTGGGCGGCCCGTAGCGTCGGTAGCGGGCGGGAGTGACGCCGACGTGTCGTTGGAAAATTTCCGCGGCGTGGCCTCGGCTGTTCCAGCCGACGCGACCTATCGCCACGGTCACGGGCACTTCGGTCTCGCGCAGCAGCCGGGCCAGCTCTGCGACGCGAAGCATCGTGAGGTATCTGTGCGGGGTGCTGCCGTAGGCGTCCTCGAAGACGCGCACCAATTGCTTATCCGATAGGTGCACGTGCTCACAGAGCAGGGCCAGGTTCCACCGCTTCGCTATGTTTCCGCGCAGCAGCGCTTCGACCGCGAGGGCTTCTCTGCGGGCGGGCCGAAACTCTCGCCATCGTGCGGGGCTCTCGACTGATCGCCGTCGCTGATGGACGGGAACGGGCAACGCATCCGGAGCCGCGCGTACGTGCGGAGCGAGCGTGCCCAACAGCATCGAGAGGCGTGCTTGCAGCCAGAAGTACGAGGCCGGGTACTCCCGTCTTTCGTAGAGGGTCGTCATCTCATCGAGCACGAGGATCAGGCGAGTGGCGTCCTCACCGTTCACATGGAGCACATGAGCGGCATCCGGAAACAAGGCCCCGGCGTACTGTCTCACGACGTAGCGATCCGCGAACACGTCGGGATGCTGCCAGTAGAGCTGATCGAGCATGTAGTCCACGTCGACCAAGAGCGTCGTCAGGGTGGCGGTGCCCTCGGGCTCGTAGGTGAAGACCGTACGCGGGGCAATCAGCACGGCGTGACCAAAAGCGATCGGGTGTTGACGCTCCCCGACGGTGAGAACCACCGAGCCATCGCGGACGACGAGGAACGCCACGCAGTCGAAGACGAGCAGGCCGACCTGCTTCCGAGACTGCCTCGTATCCACCGCGAACGGCTGGAAGAGCGCCGCCCCTTTCAGCACTGCCAGTGAAGCCTTGTGTTAGCCGCAGCGTTCCACTGCCCGCTTCTCGGTGCGGATGAAGACTGGTCATACGACCACGGGTTCACCTCGAAATGAGAGTGCCAGAGGCTCCAACGGTAGTCGCCTGCGCCTTGCTCCATAACTCAGCTCCGTGCGGGGTGGCTCAGGGCGGTGTCGATGGCCTGGAGAGTGCGCACAGTGGTCAGGACATCTTCGGCAGGCAGGTCGAGCGAGCCGAGCAGATCGCGGTACATGCCCCACACGATCCCCACCGACCGTGCCGCTTCCTCGGTCAGATGCAGGCGTGCCGCGCGGCGGTCCGCCGGGTCGGGGCGGCGCTCGATCTGCCCTTTGGCGATGAGTCCGCGCAGCGCCGTGCTCGCGTTGCTCGATGTCAGCGACAGGCCCGAGGCCAGCCCCGAGGGGGCCACGCCGGGGTTGGCGTCGATGTGCAGCAGCACCAGGCACTCCAACGGTGACAACGGCGCGACCGCGGGGTCCTGCAACGGGTAGGCGCGCAGCTTCCGCTCCACATGCAGCACCGCGTCCGCGAGCCGCACCAACGGGTCCGCACCGGTTGGTGCCGGCCCGCTCACCGGCTTCTCGTCTTGTCGCATATGCTTATGCTAACATAGCGTTGTTTTCATAACTATAGTTTTAGAAGGAGCCGGGCGGGGATGACCGACACGGGAACAGGGCGACAGGCAGCGGGCACGCCCGTCCAGGCGACGGGCAAGGCGATCGGTGCGGGGCTGTTGTCGACGCTGGCGCTGCTGATGGGGCTCGCCTCGTTCGGGATCGACCTGTACCTGCCGGCGTTCCCGGTGATGACGACGGAGCTGTCGACCACGGCGACCGGGGTGCAGCTATCGCTGACGGCGTTCCTGATCGGCGCTGGGGCCGGGCAGCTGGTGTTCGGGCCGTGGTCGGATCGCGCCGGCCGGGTGGTGCCGCTGGTGTTCGGGGCGGTGCTGTTCGTCGCCGCGAGCGTCACCGCCACGCTCGCAGGCAGTATCGAGCTGCTCGTGGCCGCCCGGCTGGTCCAGGGCCTGGGCGGGACGGCGGGGATGGTGATCGGCCGGGCGATCATCCTTGACCGTGCTCGCGGCACGGAGGCGGCACGGGCGTTGAGCATCATGATGCTCATCGGCGGGATCGCCCCGATCATCGCCCCGGTCGCCGGCGGTGCCCTGGTCGGCCCGGTCGGATGGCGGGGCCTGCTCGGGATCGTCACCGGCCTGGGCGTGATCGCCCTGGCATGCGTGCTCGTGTTCGTGCGGGAATCGCTGCCCCGCGAGATCCGCAGAGCCCGTGCGGGCACGGCGCGGCGCGGTGGCTGGCGGGGCCTGATCTCGCGGGCCTATCTGGGGAACACGGCCGCATATGCGTTCGGGATGGCGATCATGATGGCCTACATCTCCGCCTCACCGTTCGTCTACCAGGACATGATCGGCCTGAGCGCGGCCGCCTATGGGATCGCGTTCGCGATCAACGCCGTCGGCCTGATGATCGCCACCACTGTCGCGGCCCGTCTTGCCGGTCGCGTCTCGCTGCGCGGGTTGACCCTCACCGGCCTGACGATCAGCCTGGCCGCGGTCGTCGCGATCGTGATCCTCACCCTCACCGACGCACCCGCCGGGTGGCTGATGGTGCCCCTGTTCGTCGCGATCGCCCCGCTCGGGCTGGTGTTCGGCAACGCGACCGCCCTGGCCATGTCCGCCGTGCCCCCGGCCGCGACCGGCGCAGGGTCGGCGCTGCTCGGGGCGGTGCAGTTCGCCCTCGCCGGCCTCGTCGCCGCCCTGGTCGGCATCGCCGGCGAGCACACCGCCATCCCCCTCGGGGTGACCATGCTCGCCGCCGCGATCATCGCGCTCCTCGGCCTGCTCCTGGCCACACCCCGACCACGGCGGGAACCCGCCGCCTGACCCCCGGCGGCCCTCTATCCATCTCGTTCGATCCATAAGGAGAAGAAACCATGACTCGCATCCATGTCCTCGGCGGCACCGGGTACGCCGGCAGCCGCATCGTCCGCGAGGCCGCCAAGCGTGGCCACCAGGTCGTCTCGTACAGCCGCTCCATCCCCGACAAGCAGACCCCGGGCGTCGAGTACCGGGCCGGTGACGTGCAAGACCCCGCGTTCCTGGCCTCAGCATTCGAGCACACGGACGTCGTGATCTCGGCACTGTCCACCCACGGCGGGCTCGCCGGCAAAGGCCGCCTCCGCGCCCTGCTGTCCACGGCGGCAGGGCTCGCCGCGGAACGAGGCGTGCGCTTCGGGGTAATGGGCGGGGCCGGCTCGCTCCTGATCGCACCAGACGGGCCCCGCCTGGTCGACACCCCCGGCTTCCCCGAGGTCGCCAAGCCCGAATCCCTCGAACTCGCCGGAGCCCTCGACGACCTCCGCGCGAACACCGACGACCGCCTCGACTGGTTCCTCATCAGCCCCGCCGAGAACTTCGGCAAGCACGCCCCCGGCACCGCCCGCGGCCACTACCGCATCGGTGGTGACATCCTCCTGCGCGACGAGAACGGCGTCTCGGAGATCTCCGGCGACGAGACATCGCCCTCGCCATCACCGACGAGATCGAGAAGCCCGCCCACCACCGCACACGCTTCTCCGTCGCCTACTGACCACCGAAGAGCGGACGCTCTCCACCGACCCCAGGCCGCAGGCCGCGTCGGTGAACGAGGCGAACCGAGAACCGAGTTCACCGTACCTGATGCGCCGATAGAAATAAGGCGGTACTGCCTCGAAACAGGAACACTGTCTTCCCTGCGGTCTCCAATCCTCCTCCTGCTCGCCGCGCCGAGCACGTGACTCAGGACTGATATGTGCCCTCCACTTAGCCCCAAGCATCTTCAGCCACTTACTACTCCGCCTGCCTCTTCTCTTCTGAATGGACGTATCGCTACCTGGCGGTAGGTCATCCGCCCCGCTCCTGGTCTTGTGCTTGCCGACCCGAGGAACTGCCGTGAGCAGCCTGCCTGCCTACCTACCGTGGTCTATAGGCTGCGTGTCGGCCCCTCGCGGTGCGGCCCGCTGCGGTGGGGGTCGTGCGCGAATGGGTCGGGAAGCCGCTGTGCCCGCTCTGCGGCTCGCTGCCGCGCTTGCTCCTGCTCGGCGCGCTTGGCTTCGATGCGTTCGGCGGCTTCGTTCACGGGCAGGCTACGGAGTTCGTCGGCTTCGGCCCGAGTCATGGCGGCCCGGTTTCTGGTGTCGCGAGCCTTACGGTGGGGGCTGGTGGTGCGCATGCCGAGCTGGTCGCGGCGGACCAGTTCCGGCCCGTACTCGCTGACCAGCAACGCCATCCGCTCCTGCTCGTGGCGTTCCCGCATCGCCTCACGGTTGGCAGTCGCGGCGTCGACGGTCTGCACCGCCTCGGTCACGCGAGGATCGGTCTCGGCACGCTTCTCGGCGACCCTGCTCGCCCACCCAGGGAGACGATCGGCATAGGTCGGGGTAGTGCCCCACTCGGTGCTGACCTGCCCACGCAATGCCTGAGCATGTTCGGTCGCGGCGCGGTGCTCGGCGCGGGCCTTGCCCCTGCCGAACCTCCCTGCAGTCGAGAGCCTCGCACGCGTGGTCGCCTCGTTCTCGACCGCGGCGAGATAGGACATGCCGTCCGCCTCGGCCCGCGCGGTGAGCGGCCGAGCAACCTCGGCGCGCACCTGCTCGGCGGTTTCTTCGGCCTTGTAGAGTGCCGCGGTGCTCTCGTCGTCCTCGGCGCGGTGGGTGGCGCGTTGGGCGTCGAGGTGTGCGGCGATCTGCTCCCAGCGCTCCGCCTGTCGTTGTGCGCGCCCGGCTTCGCGGTCGAGGCGGGCGAGTTCTTCGGTGACGAGTCGCACGGGGCCATCGTTGACGAGTCCGCGCACGGCTTCGTGCGCGGCGCGGGTGGCGTGGTCGAGGCCCCGGTCTGCCGGGTCGCGTTCCATCGCCTCGATGAACTGCGCCCTGGCGTCGGCCATGTCCTCAGCGACGACGTGCAGCCGGTTCGTTTCGCGGCCTCTGGTCATGCCGACGTAGACGCCCGCCACGCTGATCGCCTCCGACAGTATCGTGTGAGAGGTGGCGACGGTTGCGCCTTGGACGCCGTAGGCGGTCGCAGCATAGGACAGGTGCGCATGCTCACCCACATACTCCGCCGGGAGTTCGACGGTTCGGGGGCTCTTGCGCCCGCTACCGACCTCACGCGCGTACACGGTGCCGTCGCTCTCGACGTGCTGCACGATCCACTGCTGCCGGTTCGCCACCCCCAGGGCGGTGTCGTTCTTGCGGGTCTGGATCAGATCGCCTCGCCCGATGGTGAGGCCGTCGCTGCCGGTCGCCGTCACTGCGTCGTCGACCTCGCCCGCCTCGACCCTCCCGGCGCGGATGCGCTCGTTCAACGCGGTGGCCTCGTCGTTAGTCGCCACCGTGATCGCCTCGCCATCATGGGCGTTCTCGGTGATGTGCTCGCGGGCCGCGTCGTCCTCCGTGTGCAGCGTCACGAGGTTCATCGCGGCGAGCCGGTCGAACACTGCGCCGGGGTTCTCCCGGTCGCGCATCGCCAGCGTGAGGGCCGCGTACTCTGCATCAGTGAAGCGGTGGAGTTCGGTCATGTCGTAGGTGCGGCCGCGTATCTGGGTGGCCATGTCGAGCACCCCGCCCCTACCGACTGCGGGCAACTGTGCGCGGTCGCCCACGAGCGCGACCGTCGCACCGGCCTCGGCAGTGACGGTCAGCAGGGCGTGGGCGGTGTCTTGGTCGAGCATCCCGGCCTCGTCCACGATCACCCGCTCACCCCGCGACAGTCGCGCCTCTCGCGGCGGGCCAGTGAACGTGCGTCCGGTCTCGGGATCGGTGTCGCCTCTCGTGAGGCGTGCCCATACGCCGTCCTCGTTCCAGCGCCACCCATGCGCGAACACCAGCGCCGCAACGCTGGTGGCGGGTACGCCGAGTTCGTCGTGCGCGACCTGCGCCGCCCGCAACGTCGGCGCAACCACCCGCGACGCCCTGCCGCGGTCGGCGGCGACCTCGATGGCGACGCCGAGCATCGTGGTCTTCCCGGCTCCGGCTGCGCCCTCCACGATCACCAGGGGATCGGTCGAGGCGACGGCAGCGGCAGCGACCGTCTGCCCGGCGTCGAGACCCGCCGTTCGAGCTGCTTCAGTCACGTCGGCGGGTTTCGGTTCCCGGCGCGGGGTTGCGGCGGTGAGCTGGTCGCGTAGCGCGGTCTCAGCGGCGACCACGCCCACGCTGGTCAGATGCGCCACATGCTCCGGCGTCGCCGTACCCGGTGGCAGGATCGAGAAGCAATCCGAGGTCGCAAGATCGCTCGCCAGAGCGATGAACTCCCGCAACTGCGCCGGTGCCGCCCGTACGCCAGCCTCGGTCGCAATTCTGGTGACGTGCTCCTGAACAGTGTGCGGCGTCCACGCCGACGCACCGGCCGCGCAACGATCCAGCGCCCGCGACGCGATCTCCTGCACGGCGAGGTCATCCAGCAATACCGGGGGTTGCGCGGGCTTGCGTTCGACGCGTTCGGGATCGTATCCGGCCTCGCGCAGCTCCGTCACCCATGCGGCTTCCTCCCGCAGCGTGGTGGGCTTCTTCGCAGGCCGCTCATACGCCCACGCCTCGGCGCGCAGTCGGGAGGCGACGACCGGCCCCATCGTCTCGCCGGGGTGCGCTTGATCCCATGCCGTTTCGAGGCGTTCAAGGTTGCGGCGCACCTGCTCGCCCCGCTTCGACATGACCGCATTGAACGGCTCCAACTCGGCCACCTCGCCGGTGGCAGGGTCGAGCGTCAGCCCGTGCCGACCGAGCACGTCGGCAAGCTCGGGGCTGGCGGCGATCACAGCCGTGCCGAGAGCGCGGATCGCGCCCTGCTGCTTGAACAGCGCTGCGCCGTTCAAGCCCCTCCATTTGCCCGCCGCCCACACTCTCATGCCGATCTGCATATGAATATGCCGGTGCGGATCACCCGCCCGGCTGGTGCGGTGCGTGATGCCGACGACATGCATCTGCTCGATGGGTACGACCTCCTGCGCCCCCAACGGGCCAACACGAGTCACCGAGTGCTGGGCGAGCCAGCGCCGAATCTCGCTGAGGGCGTCCTGCTGGGCCGCGTCGAGAGCGTCGGAGACCTCCGAGTGCAAGGCGGCGGCGATCGACAGCGACTTGGGCGTGTTGATGACCATTTCCATGAACCGGGGCGAGCCCTGCCGATCAGACCCCGCCCGGCGGGGCTTGCCCATCGACTCGCCCGTGAGCGGGTTCGTCCAGTCCACCCATCCCGCATACGCCTCCGGGTCAAGAGCCAGCTCCGTGGTCACCGCACCATCGCCGTCGAGCTGGGCGAACTGCGCCACCGAGGTTTCCGCGCCCAGGTAGTAGTCGTCAGCACGCGAGCGGTCGGACTCGACATAGCGCAGCGCATCGGCCCCACTGCCCCGGAACGGGATCACACCGCCGCGCATCTCGACCACCACCCTGCATCTGCCTCACTGACTATCTAGCGTACCAGCAACTACGGCACTTAGATTACGTTCATTCTCTGTGAGGGAGGCGAGAACCTGGGAGGTTATGGGACAGCCGGACGGCGGAAGGGTGCGCGCGGAAGGCGAAGGCGAGGGGCGAAGACGGGGTGTTGGTGGCGTCAGAGTTCCATGAGCAGGCAGCCAGGTGTGCCGTTCGGTGCGGGTTGGAGCCCGTGCCGGTTGTAGAGTCGCACGGCAGGGTTGCCGTCCTCGACCGAGAGACTGATCGCAGGAACGCCACGGGAACGGGCCACCTCGGTCACCTGGTGCAGGAGCAGCCCGCCGACGCCTTGGCCCCGGTGCTCGGCATCAACCCAGATGCTCAGCTCCGGGATGGACGCAGCAACGAACCCATAGCCGGGGTCGTCTGCGGTGAAGTAACGGAGCCAGACCACTGCGACAGCCATGCTGTCGGCACCCTCGGCGACGAGGCCGAAATCCTGGTTGCTCGGCCAGCCGTCGTAATAGTGGCGAACCTGCGGGGTGTCCTCGACCTCGCGCATGGTGAAGCGCGAGCCGTTCCAGTTCAGGTTGTCGAGCGTCGCTTGCGCAAGCAAGTCGCGGTCTGCCGCCGTCGCGATCCTCACGGAAACATCAGTCATGCCACACGTTTTCGTCAGGCTACCCCGCACGCCCTCGGCGACCAGGCGGCAATAGCCCCTTGGCGCGTGCGCGAGCAACCCAGCCCTGCGCGGTCGAGAGCGGCACGCGGCTGATTTCGGCCATGCGCGCGGTCGGGTTCGGTTCGCCGTCGTCCACCAGGCGGGTGTGTTGCAGGGCGACGACCTCGTAGAAGTCCGGGGTGCGCTTCGGGTTCCCCAGCGGCTTCATCACGTCCTCGGCGCGCATGACGCGGCCGGAGGGCATGGTGAGGGTGCCGCCCTCGAACCGGGTGGCTCCGGTGACGGCGAACTGGCGGCGGTTGATCGCCGCCTCAATCCTCGACGTGGGGAGGTTTCGGAGCATGGGGCTTGCCACCGGGTCACCGGCCTGCTCGGGCAGGTAGACGATCCCCGTGATCCGTACCTCGCCCATCGGATCCTGATGCATGAGGTACTGGCGCTGCAACCGCAGCAGCACGCGGGTATGCGACTGGACGTGCTCGATGAGGAACCAGCGGCCGTCACGGCCATCGTTATACCCGGTCAGTTCCCCGTCCGGTCCCGGTGTGGGGTATCTCCGCTTGTCGTACTTGAGCGCGGCATCAATGGCGACCGAGTCGGCAGAGGATTCGATCACGGGCGGGTCGGGCATCACCCAGCCCGCTGGCAGGTCTTCGGGGACCAGCAGCGGTACATCCTCCACGTCTTGACTCATGCCTCCAGGGTAGTGGAACCTCTGATCCATCTCAAACAATGGCCATTACGCCAAGAGTGTGTTACCTTGATATGGCGTATCTGCTATCGCATGAGATTGAGGTGAGTGTCCTGACCCCAGCCCCAACCCGTCAGCGCCGACCACGCGCGGCGCAAGGCCAGGGCGCGCTCAGGGCCAGGAACGATCCGGGGCACCTCCGGCTACGGACGATCCGCCGCGCCGAACCAGACGTGAGGAAGCTGGTGGAGTGGGTCTTGAACATCACCCAGATCCGCTACGACGCCTACCGCAACGGCCAACCTGACCCCTACGGACTTCCGGCCCCTGAGAATCTGAGCCTGATGTCAGACCGGCGAGGCAGAGTAGACGAAGAGCCAGCGCACCAACGAAGGAGCACCGCATGAGCACCACGACCGCTCCCACCCTCTCCACTGTCTATGTCAACCCGGGCCGGCCCCAGGGTGACGGCTTGATTCGGCCCCACCCCGCGGAAAGTCGAGAGCCGGCTATCGCGGCTTGCGCTGCTTGGCAGCGAGACCCATGTAGTGGCCTGGTGACTCGTGGATTCCGTA
>JARKSS010000191.1 GCA_029974175.1 Vicinamibacterales bacterium | reverse complement strand
GAGGAATGCGCCGAGTCGTGTCAGCAGCTCGCGGGCTGCCGCATCGTCCACGCATCAGAGGATAGAAACCTCTCAGAGAAAGTACAAGTACGGTTTATTGGATCGACGTACGGTTCAGTGAATCTGACAAAGTAGTGCTAGGGGCTAGGGCTGGCGTCCTGCCCGTCAGCTTCCAGGAGTGCGTCGATGGCGGCGATCGCCGTGGCCCGGCGCTGCTCCCACGTGCCGCGCACCTCGACCACCCGGGCGCCCAGTTCCGCGAGCGTCTGCCTGAACCGGGCATACAGCTCCTCGCGGCGCTCGGGCTGCTCACGCAGGTAGCCTTCCGGCACCCACGGCACGTCGGTCGCGAGCAGGAGGTACAGGTCCGACAGCCGCCCGGGAACCGCCTCCTCGATCCAGGGCGGGCAGTCACCGTAGTAGTGGCGGCTGTAGACGCAGGTGCTCACCAGGTCGGTGTCGAGGACGAGGAGGCGGCTTCGGTCGCGCCGCGCCCTGTCTTCCGCGGCTTGCTGGCCCCGGCCGATGGCGTCCACGTCCTCGAAGCGGACAGGGCGTCGCGTAGCTTCCACGAAGGTGCGCGCGAACTCGGGCACCCATTCCACCCCGTAGCGGCGGGCCAGCTCGCGGGCCAGGGTTGTCTTTCCCGTGCACTCGGGCCCGATGAGGACGACCCGTCGTCCCCGCCCCCGGGCCTTGCGCCCGGCAGCAAGGTCCTTCGACCAGCTCCTCCAGCCGAGGACGGCAAGGACGAGGAAGGCCACGTAGAGCGCCGCGGTGAGATGCAGCGCCTGGCTCACGTACATCACGACGTAGACGGCATCCACCACGATCCACAGCAGCCAGTTCTCGATCCACTTGCGGGTCAGGAGAAGCTGCGCGACAAGGCTGAAGGAGGTGGTGCCGGCGTCGGTCAGTGGCAGTGCCGCGTCGGTGAGGCGTCCGAGCGCGGTGGCGAGCAGGGCGGTCGCCGCGAGGCCCGCGACAAGCAGCGCGGCCAGCAGCCGGCGCGGCGCACGCCCGACCACGAGTGCCCCCCCGCCCTCCCCGCCGTGCCGCCAGGCCCACCAGCCGTACAGCTGGGTCCCCGCATACACGAGCTGCAACGAGGCGGCCCCGTAGAGGCGGGCCTGCCAGAAGAGGATGGCGAACGCCAGGACGCTGACGAGGCCGACGGGCCAGCAGCGCCAGTCCTGGCGCACCGTCAGCCAGACGCCGAGGAAGCCGAGCAGGACGGCTGCGGCCTCGAGGACGGTCATCGCCCGCCGGCCAGCTTCACGTCAATCCCGAGGAACACGCTCCTGGTGGCCTGCGGGTAGAAATGCGGGACGCCGAAGGGTGATGCCGCGCCACCCCGGTCCCGAACGAGGTAGAGGTAGCTGTAGCCGCTCGGGTAGATGTCCCGGTTGTTCAGCGCGTTCTCCACCAGCAGGCGGAGGCGGGGACTGCCGGTGCGCACCCACTTCTCGAGCGAGAGGCTGGCCGAGAGGTCGAGGCCGAACCAGGCCGGCGTGCGCAAGTCGCCCGTGTTGGTGTTGTCGAGCCAGCTCCGGGCGAGCCAGCGCCCCGAAGCGGCCACTTCGAGGCCGGGTGCGGGGCTGATCTGGATCCGCTGGTTCAGCACGACCGGCGGGGTCAGCAGCGGGCGCACGCCGCGGAAGGTCCTCGGCACGCTGTCCACCCAGGATCCGTCCTCGTCGTAGACATCGTAGTACTGCCTCCACTCGGCGATCCGGTCGTGGCTGAAGGTGGCCGTCGAGGACAGTCGCACCCGAGAGAGTGGCCGCCAGTCGAGTTCGAGTTCCACGCCGCGCCGGTGGCTGCGCGGCACGTTCCGCCGCAGCGGCAGGCCGATCTCCGAAAGCTCGCCGGTCAGCGCAATCTCGTTCCGGAACTCCATGAAGTAAACGTTCCCCGACGCCGACACCCGCTCGCGGCGAAGCCGGACGCCAGCCTCGACATCGACCACGCGCTCGGGCCGGACGCCTTGCAGGTCGTAGACCACGGTGGGGTTGTCCTCTCCGGCAAAGAGGTCGGCCCTGGTCGGCTCGCGGGTCATGTGGCCGATCGACGCGTACGCCTCGAGCGAGGACCCGAGCGGGGCGCGGATGCCGGCTCTCGGGTTGAAGAAGGTCCACGACGCGGAACCGATGTCCAGGTCGCCACGGTAGCCGAACCGCACGTGTCGCGCCTGCAGGTCCCCGTAGAGGCTCGCGGCGCCGAGCGACCAGGTCAGCTTGGCGAACGCGTCGAGGTTCTGCTTGTCGCCGTGGTTCATGTACTCGCGGCCGGCTCCCATCACGTCGCGGGTATGCCGGCTGCGGTAGGTGTAGGCATGGGCACCCGCGGTCAGGCGCGCGTGGCCGCGAACGTGCTGAACGTTGATCGTCCCGCCCCCGTAGTGCCACCCAAGCCCGTACTCGTACAGCGGGTTGGCCTCGCCGCCGCCGAAGATGCGGTACCAGCCGCCAGCCCGCTGGTAGTAGCCCTGCGCCGCGACGCTGGTGCTGCCGCTCACGTAGCGGGTGTACTGCACGTGCGCCAGCCCCTGGGTGAAGCGATCGCGCTCGTCCGGCGTCTGGGGGTTGAACCGCCGATTCTGCCCGAGCACCTCCGGCTCGACCGCGTAGAACGACAGCTGGTGGCGCGACTGGCCGACGAAGCCGAACGCCTTGAGGAACGATCGCTCGCCGCGCCGCGAGGCGCCGAGGAAGAGGCCGCGCTGCCTCACGCCGGAGTTCTCGCGGTAGCCGTCACTGTCGCGGTAAGCCGCCCGCGCGTAGAGGGCGAGGCCCGGGCCGAAGCTGCCCGAGTTGAGCGTCAGCGCCGCGCGCCGGGTGCCGAACGATCCGGCGATCGCCTCGGCGGCCACACCGGGCTCGGCCGACGGATCGACGCTGGCGAAGTTGATCGAGCCGCCGTAGGAGGCCGCGCCGACGCTCGACGTGCCGACGCCGCGCTGGATTTGCACGCTGTCGATCGAAGCGGCCAGGTCGGCGTAGTTCGAGAAGTAGACCGCCGAGTCCTCGGGCTCGTTCAGCGGCACGCCGTCGAGGGTCATGTTGAGGCGCGTCTGCTGGATGCCGCGCAGCGTCAGGTAGCTGTAGCCCGCGCCCGAACCGGCGTCGGCGTACTGGGTCAGCGATGGCTGCTCCTTCAGCAGGAAGGGGATCTCCTGCCCGAAATTGCGCTGCTCGATCTCCGCCCGGGGAAGGTTGTCGATGGTCATCGGCGAGGTCGGCTCGGCCCGCACCGCCCTGACCACCACGTTCTCCTCGAACCGGTACGGCAGCGGCTGAAGCCTGATCTCGATCTCTCCGATCGGCGCGGCGCCGACGTGCACGACCCGCGTGGCCGGCTCGAAGGAGGGGTGGGTCACCCGAAGGACGTGCTCACCGGTTGGGAGCGGCAGCGAGTAGCGCCCCTGCCCGTCGGTGACCGCCTCGGCTGCGGCAGGCCCGGCACTCACGTGAGCGCCCGCCACCGGCTCGCCCGAAACGCTGCGAACGAGGCCCGACACCGGTTGCGGCGAGCCGGGCTGAACACTGGAGCGATCGGCCTGGTATGGCGCCGCTGGCTGCGGCAAGAGAACGGCGGCGACGAGCGCCGCCCGGACGAGGTGAATCATGGAACGCCTCCCCCCGGCCTGGTGGGGTGGAGCGGGGCTCCCCCGCTCTCACCTTCGCCGGGTCGCTGAGGCGGTTCCCAGGAGGTGTGTCAATCGCGCCTTCCCTACGCCGGTATGATCCGGGTCAGGTTCGAAGGGTGTGATCTCAGGCCGGTTCCCCGGCCACCCCTAGGCATCCGCCACCACAAGTGTCGCCTGCGGCACGGGGCCAAGTCAAACCCCGGCGCCGATCGCACCGCCCCTGCACGCGAGCGGCCGTCGCGCCGGGCCTTGGCCCCCCGGCACCGCCCCTACGCCCACTGCGGGTACTTGAAGAGCGGCTCCTGCCTGGCCGCCTTCTCCTTGATCGCCTGGGCCTGGGCCTCGGTGAGCGGCGTGAAGCGCCCGGCCAGGCCGAGCGCCATCGCGTACAAAGTCTCGTCGCCGGGCGGGATTGCCGCCGTCACCGGGTGCGACAGCGTGAAGCGCAACCCCATCGCGGCCTCCTCGGGGACCGAAAGCGGCTCGTACCAGCACTTCGGGTACCGGCGTGGCGCGTCCTTCGCGTACGGCCCCCGGGCCATCGCCTTCAGCGCCAGGATGCCCATCTTCTTCGACTGCGCCTTCTCCAGCACCTGGGGGCCGAAGCTGCCGGCGTGCCAGGTGGCGAAGTTGATCGGGAAGAGGATCGTGTCGAAGTCGTACCGGTCCATCAGCGCCAGCGCGGCCTCCACCGAGTGCGCCGAGAACCCCAGGAACCGCGTCTTCCCCTCCTGGCGGGCGGCCAGGAAAGTCTCCATCGCCCCGTCGGGTGCGAAGATCTGCTCGACGTCCTCCCGCGTGCTGACCGCGTGCAGCTGGTACAGGTCGAAGTGGTCGGTGCGCAGCTTCCGCAGCGAGCTTTCCAGCTCCTTCCGCGATCCCTCCTTGCTGCGCTCGGTCGTCTTGCACGCCAGGAACACGTTCTTCCGGTACGGCTCGAGCGCGGGCCCCAGCATGTCCTCGGCGTTGCCGTAGGTGGGCGCCACGTCGAAGTAGTTCACCCCGGCATCGATCGCCTGGGCCACGCGGCTCGACGCCTGGGCGGCGGTCGCCTGGTTCACCACCATGCCGCCGAACCCGACAATGGAGAGCTTTTCGCCGGTCCGGCCGAGGGCGCGGCGCTCGAGCGATCCCTCTCGCGTCTCGCGCTGGATGGCGGAGAGCGACGCGGGAAAACACGCCAGCAGCGATGCGGCTGACCCCGCCTTCAGGAATTCCCGTCTGTCCATGAGGCCTCCCTCGGAAAGGGTACCACAATGGCAGACGGCCGACAGCCGACGGCTGACAACCTAAGGGGCAGGCCACCTCGAGCTTGCTGAAGGGAGGGCGTCCCACTGCCCGCCCTGTCCGCTTGTCCGCTGTCGGCCGCCACTTGCGATATCATCCGCTTCATGTCCACGGCGACCACGACAGCAGTTCCAGGGAAGGTGGCGGCCCCGCCGGCCGTGCAGCGCCTCGTCTCGCTCGATGCCTACCGCGGCTTTGTGATGCTGCTGATGATGGCCGAGGTCCTCCGCCTCTCCCAAGTGGCGGCGGCGCTGCCGGGGAACGCCTTCTGGAGCTTCCTGGCGTTCCACCAGACGCACGCGCCATGGGCGGGCTGCTCGCTGCACGACCTCATCCAGCCGTCGTTCTCGTTCATGGTGGGGGTGGCCGTCCCCTTTTCGATGTCGGCGCGGATGGCGCGAGGCCAGTCGACGCGGTTCATGACCCTGCACGCGTTCTGGCGCGCGTTCGTGCTCATCGCCCTCGGCATCTTCCTCCGCTCGATCGGCCACGACCAGACGCGCTTCACCTTCGAGGACACGCTCACGCAGATCGGCCTGGGCTACGGCGCGCTGTTCCTGCTCGGTTTCCGCCCGAACCGCGATGCCTGGATTGCGCTGGGGCTGATCCTCTTCGGGTACTGGGCGGCCTTCGCGCTCTACCCGCCGCCCGGCCCCGGTTTCGACTGGGCCGCCGCCGGCGCCGACCCGAACTGGGCGTACAACTACCAGGGGTTCGCCGCCCACTGGAACAAGAACACCAACCTGGCGTGGGCCTTCGACACCTGGTTCCTGAACCTGTTCCCGCCGGACGGCTGGTTCAAGTTCAACGCCGGCGGGTACGCGACGTTGAGCTTCATTCCCACCCTGGGCACCATGATCCTGGGCCTGGTCGCGGGCCGGCTCGTCAAGGGAGACCGCACGCCGCGTGAGAAGCTGGCCTGGATGGTCGCGGCCGGCGTCATCGGCATCCTCGCGGGTCTCGTGCTCGACGTCACCGGGATCAACCCGTCGGTGAAGCGGATCTGGACGCCGAGCTGGACGCTGTACAGCGGCGGCTGGTGTTTCCTGCTGCTGGCCGGTTTCTACGCGGCCATCGATATGGCGGGCTGGAAGAAGTGGGCCTTCCCGCTGGTCGTCATCGGGATGAACTCGATTGCCGCCTACATGATCGCGCACCTCTTCGAGGACTTCATCCGCGACGCGCTGCGGACGCACCTCGGAGCGGGGTTCTTCACCGCCTTCGGGTACGCGTACGAGCCGTTCGTGCTGGGCAGCGCGATCCTCCTCTCGTACTGGCTGATTCTCTACTGGATGTACAAGCGGAAGCTCTTTCTCCGGATCTAGCAGGCCGCTCGGAAAACGCGGCCTGAATGCAAAAGGCAGGAGGGAAAATGTCCTTTTTTTTCGTTCTCCATCTTCCCTTTTGCATTGCAGGCCTCTTTCTTCAGCAACCTGCCAGCCGGCCGGCTGCCCTGTGCCCCCGGGGCTTCAGCCCGGTGCTTTGAAGGACTGACAATGATGACCCGACTCTTGTTCTGCTTGCTCCTGCTCGTTTCCCTGGCAGTCGCGCCGGCCCACGCCCAGCAATCTGCGATCCGCCCTGACACCACCATCCACCTCTTCGACGGGAAGAGCCTCGAGGCGTTCGACACCTGGCTGGTGGACGACCACCTGAAGGATCCCCTCCGCGTCTTCACCGTCGTCGATCAGGTGGACGGAGCGCCGGCCATCCGTATCAGCGGCGAGCGGTGGGGCGGCCTGGTGACCAAGCGCGAGTACCGCGACTACCGTCTCGTCACGGAGTTCCGATGGGGCCTTGCCACCTGGGGCGACCGGCGGAACGCCGCGCGGGACGGCGGCATCCTGCTGCACGCGCAGGGCGCCCACGGCAACACCGGCCGCGACGGCAACGGCGCCTGGATGCGCTCGATCGAGGCGCAGATCATCGAGGGTGGCGTGGGCGACATCATCGTGGTCGCCGGCTTCGACGAGAAGGGACAGCGCCTGACGCCGCACATCACGGTCCGCTCGGCCAGGGACCGCGACGGCGAGCCGGTCTTCGATCCGAACGGTGAGCCTCAGTTGTACAACAGGGGCCGCATCAACTGGTTCGGCCGCGATCCCGACTGGCAGGACAAGCTGGGGTTCCGGGGCCGGCAGGATGTCGAGAGCCCGCTCGGAGAATGGACGCGCTTCGAGATCGTTGCCGACGGCGACCGGCTGACGTACCTGGTCAACGGCAAGGTGGTCAACGAGGGGTACGGCTCCAGCCTCGCTGCAGGGAAGATCATCATCCAGTCAGAGGGCGCGGAGATCTACTTCCGGAAGATCGACCTGGAGCCGTTGAAGAAGTAAAAGGGGCGGGCACGACGGCCCGCCCCCCGGAGGCCGGCGCTACTTGAACTGCCCGAAGTCCATCTTCGGGTCCCAGACCTCGTTGGACTTCATCATCTCGTCCCAGGTCAGTTCCCGCCCGGTATAGGCAGCGGTGCGGCCGAGGATGCTGGTCAGCGTCGACTCGGCGCCGAACTGCGCCTCGTTGAGGAACTTGCCGCTCGTGATGCTGTCGATGAACGCCTTCTGCTTGTTGCGGTCGGCGTCATCGAGCGCGCCGCTGAAGCGGCCCGTCTGCGCGTCGGCCTGGCTCACCTCGGCCGGCTTGCCCAGCCCCGGGAACTCCCAGTTCGTTTCACCGGCGATACGCACCGGGGCGTCGTAGCGCGCCTCGGCCGCCCCCTTCGTCCCGTAATACTGCATCCCGACGCCCCACGCCGAGGTGCCGAACTGCGTCGAGCCGAAGCCGATATGCACGTCGTTCGGGTAGGTGAAGACGCAGTTGAAGTGGCTCCAGGCGTCTCCGGTGTCGGTACGGCCCCTGCGGCCGCCGGACCCCACGGCCTTCACCGGGTGCGCGCTGATCAGCCAGTTGGTCACGTCGATGATGTGGCAGTTCTGCTCGACGATGATGTCGCCCGAGAGGATCCGGTCCCAGACCCAGTTGCGCAGCCGCAGCTCCGCGGGCGACGCGTTCGGGACCGGCGGCCGCTGGAGCGCCGAGGCGAAGTAGTGGATCTGGCCCGAGACGAACTCGCCGATCTGCCCCTGCCGAATCCGCTTCTCCAGCTCGACGTACGGCGACGCGTGGCGGATCTGGAAGCCGATCGCCAGGCTCTGCTTGCCCTTCGCCCTTTCACCGAGCGCCATCACCTTCTTGGCACCGGGCACGTCCACCGACACCGGCTTCTCGAGGTACACGTGCTTGCCCCCGGCCAGCGCCGTCTCGAGGTGCATCGGGTGGAAGTACGGCGGGGTGGCGATGTAGAGGGCGTCGATGTCCTTCGAGTTGGAGATCTGCTCGTACGCCTTGGGGCCGGCGAACATCCGGCTGGCCTCGATGGCCGGCTTGCCGAACTTGGCCGAAACCGTGTCGAGCCTCTTCTTGCCGCTCGCCAGGTTGTTCTGGAAGATGTCGCCGAGGGCGGTGACGACAGCCGGGGTGTGCTCGAGGAACGAGCTGGTCACGCCGACGCCGCGACCGCCGCACCCGAGCAGGCCCAGGCGGACGGCCGAATTCGCCTGGGTGCCGAACACGACGCTTGGCTTCAGTATGGTAATGGTGGCCGCGGCGGCCGCGCTGCCTACGAACTGGCGGCGGCTGACGCGTGTATCCCTCGACTCACTCATGGCCCTGCCTCCTGTATACGGAATGCTGACTGATCCGATGAGTTCGTGTCATTCTAGTCCGGTTCTGTCGCCGGGTGTCAAACAACAGCCCTCGGGCTGCCGGCCGCGCGACGCCTGCGTCCGGGGGCGGCTGCTTGAGTCGGACCGGGCCCGCGATATAGGCTGCACTGAACGGAGGCGTGCATGAAGACGATCGATCGACGGAGTTTCCTTGGCACGGTCGCGGGGATGGGGGCGCTGGCCGCGCTGCGGCCCGGGGTGGCCGCGGCAGGGTCGGCCGCGCAGGCACCGGCCGCGGGCGGGCTGAAGAAGGCGGTGTACGTGTCGATGCTCCCGAAGGAGCTGGGCTGGGTCGAGAAGTTCCGGCTGGCGCGGGAGGTCGGGTTCGAGGGAATCGAGATCGGCACGATCAGCGACAACGGCGTGGCCGAGGAAATCAAGGCCGCGGCCGCGAAGGCGAACCTGCCGATCCACTCGGTGATGAACGCCGACCACTGGAAGTTCCCCTTCTCGTCCGACGACCCGGGCGTCGTCGCCAAGGGCGTCGCCGGCATGGAGCAGTCGCTGCGGAACGCGAAGCTCTGGGGCGCCGAGGCGATCCTGCTGGTCCCGGGCATCGTGGACGCCAAGACGTCCTACGAGGCGGCGTGGAAGCGGTCGCAGAAGGTGATCAAGGAGCGGATCCTCCCGATGGCCGCCGACATGAAGATCGTCATCGGGATCGAGAACGTCTGGAACAAGTTCCTCCTGAGCCCGCTCGAGATGGCCCGCTACGTGGACGAGTTCGCGTCGCCCTGGGTGAAGGCGTACCTGGACGTCGGCAACATGCTCTTCTACGGGTTCCCCCAGGACTGGGCTCGCACGCTCGGCTCGCGCATCGTCCGGGTGCACGTGAAGGACTTCAAGCAGGAACGGAACACGTACTCCTGGACCAACCTCGGCGAGGGCAACATCGACTGGCCCGAGGTGCGCAAGGCGCTGGCCGACGCGAAGTATTCCGGGTGGGTGACGACGGAGATCAGCGGCGGCGACGCGGCGTACTTGAAGGACGTCGTCGCGCGGCTCGACCGGATCTTCGCCGGGCAGAAGCCGGTGGCCTAGGCTTCAGCCCTGCGCCGCGGCAAACAAAAGGGGCGCGGCCCGGCCGCGCCCCCAGACCAGCCCCTCGCCCCTGGCTCCCTAGCCCCTAGAGAGCCTCCAGCACCGCCTTCATCAGCTGCTTCGAGCCCTCGATGCCGTCCACCGGGCCGTGCTCGTACTCGAGCGCGATCGTCCCCTTGAAGCGGTAGGCGTTGAGGATCCGCACCGCGCGGTGGACGTCGTTCCAGTCCTTCTCCGGCGTCTTCCAGCGGTCCCAGTACTTCGCGTGGACGTGGGTGTGCGTGTACGGCATCACGGCCGCGAGGCCGCTGAAGAGGTGGTACTCGTTCTCCCAGTTGCAGAAGTCGGGGGTGCACTCGCAGTAGGGGTGGTTCACCTCGTCCATGATGATGCGGATGTTCATCGGGTTGGCGCAAAGACCCCAGTGGTTCTCGATGGTGATCTTGACGCCCACCTTCTCGCCGTACTCCGCCAGCTGCCGGAACGAGTCGATGCACTTCGAGAGGTACAGCGAGAGCTTGTCGTTCTTCGGATAGCCCGTCTCGTGCGCCGTCGCTTCGGGCATGATGCGCGTGCCCCGCACCCCGGTGTTCGCGCGCATCGTCTTCGCCCCGAGCACGGACGCCACGTCCATCCACATCTTGGCGACCCGGATGCCCTCGTTGCGCAGCTCGTCGTTGGGATCGGCGAGGTTCTGCGGGGCGTTGTTCGAGATGTGCTGGCAGATCGTCCCCGTCTTCTGGATGTTGGCCGCCAGCTTGTCGACCCACTTCCGGGAGGACGGCCGGGACGGATCCCAGCGGTAGTTGGTGAAGGTCCGGCCGTCGCGCTCGATCTTGATCTCTTGGTACTGCGACAGGTCGGTGACGTCACCGAACACGTCGGACCAGAGGTCCAGGTGGTAGACACCCGGGTAGGTGTCCTTCGTCCACTGGGGGAAGTCGAGCATCGTGATCTCGCCGTACTTCTTCTTCAGCGCCTCGACTTCCGGGCTCGTCCGGCGCCCCGGGAACGTCTTGAAGATCTGGCGAGGCGGCCAGCAGCACGACGCGATGCGCGACAGCTTCTCCTTCTCGGTGAGCGGCCGCGAAACCGACTCCTGCCCCGAAATCTCGGTGCTGAACAACGCGCCGGCCGCCGCGACGCCCAGCCCGGTCTTCTTCAGGAACTCCCGTCGATCGTTCATGAGTGCTTCTCCCATCACAACGGCCGCATCACCAGCAGCCACGCCCCCTACCCACGGTCACGGCCGCCGGCCCTGTGCCGTCATGCCAGCGATGACTCCTCCCATCGATCCTATTCGAATCCCGTCTTCCTCCAAAGCTGCCCAGCCGCGTACGCCAGCAGCGTCAGCGTGGCGGCGCCCAGCGCCAGGGCGGCGGGCACGCTGACCGACAGCGCCTGCCGCTCGGCCTCGACGGCGAGCCACGCGAACACGCCGAGGGCGGCGAGCACGATGACCGCGTCCCACCACCGCCGGCCGTGGGCCGCCGACTTGGCTTCGGCAGCCTCACCTCCCGACCACACCTCCACCCCGTACCGGTCGCGCTCGCGGCCGGCTGCTTCCTCCCACCGCGCCCGCTCGGCGGCCGACGCTTCGGCGCGGCTGATGAGCACGGCTCCGACGATCATGATCAGCGAGCCGACGACGACGAGCGCCCGCGCCGTCGCGGGCTGGCCCGTCAGCTCGCCGAACACGAACATCGCCCAGGCGAGCCCCCACAGTTGGTTCGTGTTCGACAACGGGATGCCGCGGCCGATCCCGATGTACTTCGCCGCGTACTGCTGGAACAGGTCGCCGATCACCCAGCAGAAGCCGCCCAGGAACAGCCAGAAGAGCGCCGGCCGGACGGCCGACAAATCGCGCGCCATCCCGGCGGCCCCGCCGCTGAACACCAGGAGGAGCACCGTCATCGTCACCAGCTCGCCCACCGTAAACACCGTCACGAACGAGAACGGGTTCATGCCGCTGATGTACGCCTTCCGGTAAGGGACGTACATCGTGCCCCACAGCAACCCCGCCCCCAGGGCCGCCAGGATGCCCCGCCAGGCCTGCCCCGCGGCCGCTTCCTGGTGCGAGGTCGCGTACGCGAGGACGCACGCGCCGAGCACGATGGCCAGCGCCCCGCCGGCCACCTTGCCCCAGTCGCGCGCCGCCCCGCCGCGCAGCTCGTTGAAGAGCAGCCAGCCCCAGAACAGGCCCACCAGGCTGTTGGTGTTCCAGAGCGGGAAGGCAATCGACAGGCCGACGTCGCGGATGGCGAACACCGTCAGCGTGTTGGCCACCACCCACAGCATCCCCGCCAGCACGGCCCACACGATCAGGTGGGGGCGCCGGCGCAAATCATCGCCCAGGCGGGCGGTGCCGACCACGAGCACCGGCAGCGTCCAGCGGGCGACGAACACGCCGGCAACCATCCCGAACGAGATGATGAACGGCGAGAAGCCGGCGGTCACCAGCTTGGTCGGCGCCTCGGCGGCCCCCAGCCACGCCCCGGCCGCGAGACCGCTGAGGACGCCGAGCCCGTGGAGCGATGGGATGCCAGCACCTGGCTTGGTCGGTTGCGACATGGCTAGCTGATCACCCACAACATCACGATGCCGATGGCCAGCACGACCGTCGGCACCCAGAAATGGGGATCGGTGAGGATCGCGGCAAGCGTGTGACGACGGTCGGCCATACTGCCCCCCAGCCCCCAGCCCCCAGCCCCCAGCTACCTCTTCGTCCCGAACCAGTAGCTCAGCTTCACCAGCAGCACGTCGTCGGCCGGCGCGGTGAAGACGCGTGACACGCCGTCGGCGAACTCGAAGTCGCCCGTCGGCAGCGTCTCGCGGCGGGTCTCGGTCCACGCGATGAACAGCGACGAACCGGGACGGAACTCCCACCGGAAGACGGCGTTCGCCCTCAGCGAGCGCAGGCTGAAGTCGGGACGGGCCATCGAGAAAGCGCTTGCCGGCCCTGCGGCGTCGGGGTCGATGCGGAGCTGGTCGCCGAGGGACTCGATCGTCCCGCCGTCGATCCCGTAGCGCACGAAGTCGTACGTGTTCGGCGCCGCCACCTCCTTGATGGCGCCGTAGTCGCCTGCCGAGACGAGCGGCTGCAGGTAGACCTGCAGGGAGGTGCGAGGGGAGGTCGCCAGGTTGACGCGGGTGACCATCGAGAACTCGGTCTGGTCCAGCTCGCCGAAGACGTACCGGTTCCCGAAGGTGGAGGTCGCCAGCGGGTCGGCGATCGTCGAAAGGTACTGCGCCGAGGCGATGTTGCGGCGGAACGACGGGCCCGTGCTGAGGGTCAGCGCCGGGATCGGCCGCCACGCCACCTGCATCTCCCCGGTCGCGTTCCAGGCGTCGTAGTCACGGGCGGTGTAGGCGGCTGCGAGCGACACGACCGCCTTCCGGCGGCGGTCGGTCACCACCCCGAGGTTCACGCCCCGGTTGCCGGGGCGAATCACCGTCGGCCCTCCTCGCGTCAGCTTGTCGTCCCACACCTTCTTGGCGTACGACAGCAGCAGCGTGGAGGTCCAGAAGTTGCGGAACTGCACCGTTCCCGAGGCCTGCCACCCGTCACCCTGGGACTCGTTGCCGTAGTTCCAGGTCCACCACTTCGACACCCAGAACGACCGTTCGCGCGTCCATCGGTCGGGGGTGAGCTTGCGGAACTGCACCATCGCGTGGGCGCCGGCGCGGTCGGTCTGGGTCGAGTACCCCGCGTCGTTCACCTCGAAGCCCGGGCTCATCCCCCAGATGCCGAGGTTCACGGTCACGTTGCCGCTGTTCCGGTTCAGGTTCGCGTTCCCGGTCCAACCGGCCAGGCTGGTCTTGTTCGGGTCGAACCTGACATGGGGCGCGTCGGGCCGCTGGTAGTACCGCTGCTCGGCGCGCTGCACGCGCGCGATGGCGTCCCTGCTCCCCTGGACCAGGCTCCCCGCCAGCCCCCCGTGGATGACCCAGTTGCGGCCAGGATCGAGGAAGACGTGGCCGTCCACGCCCGCCATCGTCGCCCGGTCCACGAGCACCTGCGACAGCGCCTCGTCGCCGCCCTCGCGCACGACCGAGGTGGCGAGCATGCCGATGCCCGCCCGGCGTCCCAGCTCGCGCTGCGCCCGGACGACCGCGTAGTTGGTGAGCGGCTCGACCTCCTGCCGGGTGGACTGCACCCCGTCCGAGATGCGGGCGCTCTCGCGCCCGGTGATCGCCTCGAGGGCGCCAATCGTCCACCCGCCCGCCGTGCGGCCAACCAGCTTCACTGCCCCGAGGATCGTCGTCGAAGATGGCAGGTCGGTGTAGGCTGCGTTCGGGCGTCCTTGCGGCGCGCGCCCGACGCGGCGGCTGTAGAAGAGCGTCGGCTCGGGCCTGAAGAAGCCGACATAGGCGCTGGCGCCGCTCTTGCCGAAGTTCCCGAACACGTTCGCCCCTTCGGTGAAGAACGGCCGCTTCTCCTCGAAGAAGGTCTCGAAGGCGGTCAGGTTGACGACGGCCGGGTCCACCTCCACCTGGCCGAAGTCGGGATTGAAGGTGGCGTCGAGCGTCAGGCTCGTGGAGAGGCCGTATTTCAGATCGATCCCCCCGGACGCGAACATCCGCGAGCCGTCGTTGAAGGGGTCGCCCGCCCGCGGAGGCGCGATGAACTCGGCGCGCGACGTCACGTAGGGCATCCACTGCAGGGTGACCGGCGGCTCGAGCCCGGCGATCCCCTCGAGCACGGCCATTCGCGAGGCGAGGCCCGACTCGTTCTTCGGCACCAGCTGGAGCCAGTCCGACTCGTTGCGGCGCTTGATGACGCGCTCGACATTGACGCCCCACGTGTGCCGCTCGGCCTTGGGGAACCGCAGCTGGGCCATGGGGATCCTTATCTCCACCGTCCAGCCGCCATCGTCCACGGCCACGGCCGATTCCCAGACGGCATCCCAGGAATAATCGAGGAAGCTGTCGTTGTAGATCAGCGCGTCGCGCTGCACGCCGGCCGCCGACACCGCGAAGACGGCGCCGGTCAGCCCGTCGTGGTGCGGGTCGAGGTAGACGGCGAAGATGTCGCCCTCGACCTCGGCGTCGCGCCGTGAGAGCTGCCTGATGATGGCGCGCGGGTCGCGGTCGC
>JARKSS010000178.1 GCA_029974175.1 Vicinamibacterales bacterium | reverse complement strand
CCGACCGTTGCCCAGGAACCGGCCGCCGATCTCCTCAAGCAGGGCCAGCAGCTGCTGCGTGAGGGGAAGCACCAGGAGGCGCTGGCCACCTTCCGCGACGCGATCGCGAAGGCGCCCGCCCAGTCGCCCACATGGGTCTCGGCCCAGATGCAGGCCGGCATCGTCCTGGACCTGCTGGGCAAGTACCAGGAGGCCAGGACGCACCTCGCCAAGGCCATCGAGGCCGCCCCGCCCCAGGTCAAGCCGCGAGCCGGCAGGACCATGGCGATGTCGTACGCCTTCGAGCGCAACTGTGACGGCGCCGAGAAGTACCAGGCGCCGGTCTACGAGTCGTACCTCGAGGCCAAGGACTTCTTCATGGCCGGCGAGGTGGCGAACGAGCTGGCGCGCGTCTGCCTCGAGTCGGGTAACCCCGACAAGGCCCTGACGTGGTACCAGCGCGGCTACGCCGCCGGCATCAAGGAGCCCGGTATCACGCCCGAGCGGCGCGACCTCTGGGAGTTCCGCTGGGAGCACGCGCAGGCCCGCATCGCGGCGCGCCGCGGATCTGCAGACGAGGCGAAGAAGCACGTCGAGGCCGCCAAGGCAATCCACGAGAAGGGGAGCAATCCCGAGCAGGCGCAGTTCGTGCCCTACCTGGTCGGCTACGTTGCCTTCTACACCGGCGACTACCAGACCGCGCTGGCCGAGCTGCAGAAGGCGAACCAGAACGACCCCTTCATCCTCGCCCTGATCGCCCAGACGCACGAGAAGCTGGGGAACAAGGACCAGTCGATGGAGTACTACCGCAAGGCGCTCGCCTCGAACGCGCACAATCCCACCAACGCCTACGCGCGCCCGCTGGCCAGAGAGAAGCTGGGGATGAAGTAGGAGCGGGCCTACCAGTAGAGCCAGGCCAGGGCGAAGAGCCCGATCATCATGAAGACCAGGGCCAGCTTTGCGAGGGCGCCGAGCAGGAACCCGACCCAGGCTCCGGCGCCCGCGCGCCCCGCGCCCGCGAGGCCGCGCCGCGCCCACACCTCGCCCAGCACCGCACCGGCGAAGGGGCCGACAATCAGCCCCGGGAGGCCGAAGAACAGCCCCGCCATCGTTCCCAGGGCGGCACCCACAGCCGCCCGCTTCGACGCACCGAACCGGCGCACGCCCAGCGCGGCGGCCGCGAGATCCACCAGGTAGGAAAGCCCCGCCAGCACCGCGAGCAGCCCGAGCGTCAACCAGCCCACCCGCGTGAAGCCGTCCGCCCATGCCCCGGCAACAAGGCCAGCCAGCACGAGGATCGGTCCGGGAAGGGCGGGCAGTACCGTGCCCGCGATCCCGATCACCACGAGCACGATCGCCAGAAGCCAGAGGAGGGAGGAGAGCATGGGAGCCTCTTGGAGGATTGTACGGGACGTCTGTCGTGCTGGAGGTGCAGAAGGCCTGTCCGCCGGAGCCGCGGCCTGCCCGCCGAAGCCGCTCGCGAAGCGAGCGTTTGGCGAAGGCCGGACCTCTCCTGTCACGCGCTCGCCGTATACTCGGTCACGCTTATGCCGGGTGACCCGCTGATTGACCACCTCGCCGAGCTGTGCCGTCGCCATCCCACCCGGGCAAAGTGGGTGATCGTGCCTGCCCACGCCGCCGGACTCACGCTGGCCGACCGCCTCGCGCGCGAGGGCACCAGCTGGGTCAACCTCCGCATCGTCACGCCTTTCGACCTGGCCACGCGCATGGCCGCACCGTTCCTGCTCGAGCAGGGGCTCGAGCCGTCCGAGGAAGGACTGGGCGGGGCGCTTGTCATGCGCCTGCTGGCGGACCTTCCGGGGAAGGACGGCTATTTCCGCCCGATGGCCCGCCACGCTTCGATGGGCGACGCCCTGTGGCGCACCATTCGCGAGCTGCGCTATGCGGGGGTGAGTGCTGCACAGCTTGCCGAACGGCCGTTCGCGGCCATTGCCGCCAAGAAGGTCGAGCTGGTCGAGCTGCTCCGCGCCTACGAGGCGTACCTGCGACGAGCCGGCATTGCCGACATGCCGCAGGTCTTCGAGGAGGCGCCGCGGTATCTGCGGTGGTCGCCGGTCACCCGAAAGGATCTCGTCGTCGAGCTGGCGAACGTGCCGTGGCCTCCGCTCGTCCGCCGCTTCCTGGACTCGCTGCC
>JARKSS010000161.1 GCA_029974175.1 Vicinamibacterales bacterium | reverse complement strand
GACGACCAGGGCGAGCTGGCGGGATTCGACGTCGAGGTGTCGCGGGAAGTCGCCCGCCGGCTCGGGCGCGAACTGGAGCTGCTGGCCATCGAATGGGATGGCATCCTGACCGGCCTGCTGGCCGGGAAGTACGACGCCATCATCGGGTCGATGGCGATCACGCCCGAGCGCGAGCAGGCGGTGGCCTTTTCGACGCCCTACTACCAATCGGGCGCGCAGCTCTTCGTCCACCGCGACAATCCCGGACAGGTCTACGACATCGCCGAGTGCCGGGGCAAGCGGCTGGCCGTCGTGCTCGGCGAGACGTACCAGCGCTACCTCGACGAGCGGCATCCCGGCGTCGAGGTGGTGACGCTCAAGTCGAGCGTGGAGATCTTCGAACTGCTCTCGGCCAAGCGGATCACGGGCTTCGTGTCTGACCGGCTGGTGGGGTCGTGGCAGATCCGCAACGCGGGGCGCCCGTTCGTGCCCGTGGGGCCGATGCTGTATGCGGAGGACATCGCGATTCCCGTCCGCAAGGAGGACGGCGCGTTGCTTTCGGCGATCAACGGCGCGTTGGCTTCGATGCGCGAGGACGGGACGATGTCGCGCCTGCACGAGCGCTTCTTCGGCTTGTCCGCCGCGGCGGAAGGAGTGCGGAGCGAGGGCCTCGCAGCCGCCGCCGTGGCGGCCCGGCTCGGCAGGGGCTTCGCCGTGACGCTGGGCATCGCGGCCGCGGCGCTGCTCCTCGGCTTCGTCGTGGCGGTGCCATGCGGGATCGTGCTCAACCATGCCACGGGCGGCTGGCGATTTCTGTACTGGCCGGTGCGCACGCTCGTGGACTTCCTGCGCGGGACGCCGGTGCTCATCCAGCTTCTCTTCGCGTGGATGGGGCTGGGGCTCTCGCCCCTCGTGGCGTCGATCGGCACGCTCGGGCTGAACGCCGCGGCCTACATGGCGGAAGTCATCCGCTCGGGGCTGATGAGCGTCGATCCCGGCCAGATCCGCGCGGGGCGGGCGCTGACGCTGACCCGCTTCCAGGTCTTCCGCCACGTCGTCTGGCCGCAGGCCTTCCGCGTGGCGATCCC
>JARKSS010000125.1 GCA_029974175.1 Vicinamibacterales bacterium | reverse complement strand
TCGGGCATTGGCGGCCGCGTGACCACGCAGGACATCCTCGACTACCTCGAGTCGCCGAAACATGCCGCGCCCGCCGCGGCACCCGCGGCCGCCGGCCCCGTCGTGAAGGCCGCCGAGGGCGACGAGGTGGTGCCGATGACGCCGATGCGGAGGCGCATTGCCGAGCACATGGTGCTGAGCAAGCGCACGTCGGCCCACGTGCACTCGGTCTTCGAGGTGGACTTCAGCAACGTCGAGAAGCTTCGACAGGCGAAGAAGGCCGAGTACGAGCGGGCGGGTGGGAAGCTCACCTACCTCTCCTTCATCGTCAAGGCGGTCGTGGACGGCCTGCGCGCCGTGCCCGTGATCAACGCGTCGATCGACGGCGAGAACATCATCTACCGGAAGGACGTGAACATCGGGATCGCGGTGGCGCTCGACTGGGGCCTGATTGTTCCCGTCATCAAGCACGCCGACGAGAAGAACGTGCTCGGCTTGAGCAAGGCGATCCAGGACCTGGCCACGCGCGCCCGCAGCAAGCAGCTCAAGCCCGAGGAAGTGCAGGGCGGCACCTTCACCATCACCAACCCGGGCGTCTTCGGCGCCCTGTTCGGGATGCCCGTGATCAACCAGCCGCAGGTGGCCATCCTCGGCGTCGGCGCCGTCGAGAAACGGCCCGTCATCGTGGACGATGCGATCGCCATCCGGCACCGGGCGTACCTGTCGCTCGGCTACGACCACCGGCTCATCGACGGGGCCGTCGCCGACGAGTTCATGTCGGAGGTCAAGAGGCGGATCGAGACCTTCGAGGCCTCGGCGCTGTGAGACGGATCGAGGTACGGCGTCTCGGGCTCGTTCCCTACGGCGAGGCGCTCGGGCTGCAGCAGGCCCTGGCCGACGATCGGCGCCACGGCCGCGTTGGTGACGTCCTGCTGCTGCTGGAGCACCCGCACGTCATCACGCTCGGTGCCCGGAGCGATGCGGCGCGGTCGAACGTGATCGCCACGCCCGAGCGGCTGCGCGAGCTGGGCGTCGAGCTGGTCGAGACCGGCCGCGGCGGCGACGTCACCTACCACGGCCCCGGCCAGCTGGTCGCCTACCCGATCTTCGACCTGCGGCCCGACCGGCAGGACGTGCATCGCTACGTGCGTGATCTCGAAGAGGTGATGATCCGCGTGTCCGCCGCGTTCGGCATCCAGGCGGGCCGGCTGCCCGGCCTCACCGGGACGTGGGTGGTCGCGGACAAGATCGGCGCGATCGGCGTCCGCATCTCCCGCTGGATCACCAGCCACGGCTTCGCCTACAACGTCAACACCCGGCTCGAGTACTTCAACCTGATCGTCCCCTGCGGCATCCGCGACCACGGCGTCACCTCGCTGGCGAAGCTCCTGGGGCGCGAGCTGCCGATGGTCGAGGTCGAGGACGCCGTCGTGAAGGGCTTCGGGGATGTTTTCGAGGCGGAGGTCTTCCAGGCGGAGCTGGCGCAGGGCTAAAGCCCCTGCGGTTGCCGCTGATTCCCGGCAGAGAGGAAGAGCCCTGCGGTTTTGCCCTCAGCCCTGCTCAAGTAACGCCACCGCCTCTTCCAGGTTCCGAGCCCGGCAGACGCCGGCGAGCGCGGCGTGCTGGTCGTCGCGGTCGAGCAGCACGGCGTGCAGGCCCGCCTCGAGCGCCCCCTGGTAATCGTCTGTCAAGGAGTCGCCCACGTGCCCGGCCTCGGAAGCCGCCAGGCGGTGGCGGAAGAGTGCGTGCCCGAAGATGGCGCGCCCGGGCTTGGTGCCGCCCGCGCTGGCGGGAATCGTGATCGAATCGAGCGACGAAGCCAGCCCCAGCGATTCGACCAGCCGGTAGATGCGCGAATCGTAGTTCGTGATGAGGCCGGTCACGACGCCCGCGGCCTTGAGGCGGCCAAGTGCCGGCAGGACGTCGGGGTAGAGCCGCCAGGCGTCGCCGGTGGTGAAGTGGCGGTAGAGGTCGTCGAAGAACGGCTCGAAGCGATCCGGGTCGAGCAGGGTGCGCGCGCCAGCCAGGTCGAAGACCCGCCGCACGAAGGCGTGCCACCAGCCGCGCTCCGCTGCCTCGGCGGCCTCGCGCGGCAGACCCCAGGCCTGGACCGCCGGCGTCGAGGCGATCTCGCGCGCGAAGGCCGCCTCCAGGGCATCCGCGTCCGCGGGCTGGCCGTAGCGCCGGGCGACTGCCGCGTACTGCTCCCCGATCGGGCCGCGCGGCTCGACGAGCGTGCCCACCAGGTCGAAGAAGATGGCTCTCATTGGAACTGATGTACCATGTCCCGCGCCCCCGGGCGACATGGAACAGACTGAGAAATACACGATCCTGGATCCCATCTCCATCCAGGGCCTGCTCGGCGACCTGTTCCGGGCACGCGACAACGTGACCGGCCGGACGGTGGCGCTCCGGGTCGTCCGCGAGGAAGTGGCCGGCGACCCGGCCCGGCGCGCTGCCCTCCTCGCCGATGCCCGGAAGGCCCGGGAGGTTTCGCATCCGCACATCGCGGCCCTCTTCGATGTCGGCGAGCAGGACGGCTTCCTCTACCTCGCCCACGAGTACGTCCCCGGGCAGACGCTGGCCGCACTCCTGGACAAGGGTTCCCTCGATCCCGAGGCAGCCCTCGACCTGGCCCTCCAGATTGCCGAGGCGCTTGCCTGCGTCCACCGCCACGGCCTGGTCTACCGGACGCTCTCGGCCGCCTCGGTCATCGTCAATCCACGCGACCAGGCCAAGCTCCTCGACGTAGGGCTTGCGGGGTGGACGACCGCGGGACACCTGCGCCTTGGCGTTGCGCCCCAGGTCGCCGAGGGACAGGAGCGGCGCGACGAAGACCACGAGCGGGCCGCCAGCCGGCCCGGCGCTTACGTGTCGCCCGAGGAAGTTCTCGGCGAGAGCGCCGTCGCCCGCAGCGACCTGTTCTCGCTCGGCGTGCTGCTTTTCCAGATGGTCACCGGGCACCTGCCCTTCGAGGGGGGCTCGGACTCGGCCACGGCGTTCAAGATCCTGCACGCGACTCCTCCGGCCCCCAGCACCCTCAACCCGGCGGTCCCGCCCGGGTTCGACGCGGCCGTCGCCGGCTTGCTGCGCAAGACGGTGGAGATGCGGCCCCACGACGCGGGGGCGGTGATCGACCAGCTGAGGCGGCTGCGCCACGTGGCCGGCACGGCTCACGAGGCCCCGCGCGAGGAATCACGATGGACGTTCTGGAGGAGGCTCGGCGGGCGAGGCAGCGGACGGCGGGGCGCCTCCGGCGCACGCCGCTGATCCGCTCGGACTGGCTGAGCGAGCGGGCGGGGTTCGAGGTCCACCTCAAGCTCGAGTCGCTGCAGGTCACCGGTTCGTTCAAGGCACGGGGGGCACTCAACGCGGTCCTCGCCCTTGCCGAGCGGACCGGCCCGCCCGAGCCGCTGCCGACGGTCGTCGCCGCATCGGCCGGCAACCACGGCCGTGCGCTCGCGTGGGCGGCGGCCTCGATCGGCCTCCCTGTCGTCGTCTTCACACCGCGGAACGCGCCGGCGGTGAAGCTCGCGGCAATCCGGCGTTACCGCTCGGAGCTGCGGGCCGAGGCAGACAACTACGAGGGCGCCGAGGTGCTCGCCAAGGAGTACGCGCGGAGCACGCGCGCCCGCTACCTGTCTCCCTACAGCCATCCAGACCTGCTGGCTGCCATCGGTGGCATTGCCCTCGAGATCCTCGAGGACCTGCCCGAGGTTTCGCAGGTGATCGTGCCTGTCGGAGGAGGGGGACTGATTGCCGGCATCGCGCAGGTCCTGAAGGCCCTTCGGCCCGCGGCGCGTGTCGTCGGCGTCGAGGTCGAGGCCTCAACCCCGTTCACGGCTTCGCTCGAAGCGGGACGGATCGTGGAGGTGAAGGTCGGTCCCACGCTCGCGGACGGCTTGGCCGGCAACATGGATCCCGACAGCATCGCGTTCCCGATCGTGCAGCGTCTGGTGGATCGGATCGTGCTCGCCAGCGAACCCGCGCTCGAAGCAGCCGTCCGCGGCCTGGTCGAGAGCGAACACCTGGTTGCCGAGGGAGCCGGTGCGACAGCGGTTGCCGCCGTGCTGGCCGGCACGATACCCCGCGTCCCCGGCCCGGCCGCGGTGATCGTCTCGGGGGGCAACATCGACACCTCGCGCCTGGCGTCCATCCTCGGGGCTCGAGGAAAGACGTGAAGGCAAGGGCGAACGGGCAGGAGGACGCCAAGGGACGGTGAAGGCGACTTCGGCTAGGATCAGAACATGATCTTCGAAACCCGGGAAGCGCCGCCGTTCTACAAGAACGGCTTCGTCCTCGGCTGCGAGGAAACGCGGGAGGCCATTCTCATCGATCCGGGTGACGAGGTCGAGCAGCTGCTCGCCATCGTCAGCGAACAGCACCTCGACGTACGCCACATTCTGCTCACGCACGCGCACGTCGATCACGTGGCCGGCCTGGCAGCGGCAAAGAGGCAGCTGGACGCGGCCATCTGGCTGCACGCCGACGACCTGCCGCTGTACCAAGCGGCGCCAGAACAGGCGCGCTTCTTCGGCTTCACCATCGAGAACCCGCCGCCCGTCGACCGCTTCTACGAGGTGCCGGGAACCATCGAGTTCGGGCGGTACCGGGTCGAGGTCCTTCACACGCCCGGCCACACGCCTGGCGGCGTCAGCTTGCTGGTCGGGCCCACCGGCCGGCCTGGCAAGAAGCTGTTCGCCGGCGACACGCTCTTTGCCGGCTCGATCGGCCGGACCGACCTGCCCGGCGGCGACCACGACACGCTCATTGGCTCGATTCGCGGCGTGCTCTTCAAGCTGTCCGACGACGTGGAGGTGTACCCGGGCCACGGCCCTCGGACGTTGATAGGGGAGGAGCGGCGTACGAACCCGTTCCTGATCGGGCGAACGCCCTAGCTTGCCGTGCGGTAGCTCGCCAAGAACGCAAGCGAGCCGAAGGCCAGGCGAAGGCGGAGCCTGCCGCGCCGTAGCTCGCCGAGGACGCCGGCAGGCCGGAGGCGAAGCGAAGGCGGGGGCTCAGGATTCGAGGCGGCCGGCCCCTTCGACGACCAGTTCGAGCTGGCCGGCGCGGATGCGATCGCCCGCGGCGAGGGCGGCGCGATCGATCCGCTGGTCGTTCACCCATGTTCCGTTGGTGCTTCCCAGGTCCTCGACCTCGAGCTTTCCGGACAGGTCCACCTCGAATCGGCAGTGCAGCCGCGAGACCAGCGCCTCTTCCACGATGAAGTCGGCCTGGGGGCCGCGTCCGAGCGTCCTCGCGGTGCCCATGGTCAAGCGCATCGTCACGGCCTGCTTGCCGGTCCCGTTCCCCCTCAGTATCCACATGGTCTCGCCTACTTCTTCGCCGCCGCAAACACCTCACCGAGCCACGCAGCGATGCCGCTGGTCACCTCGGGGCTGACGCTCGCGCCGCCGAGCGAGGCGTACTCGTCCACCGTTCCGTCGCGAGCCGGCACGAGCAGGTGGTTCACTCCCGGGACGACGGTCAGTTTCACCTTTTCACCGGCAGGTTGCTTGCGCGCCTCGGCCATCGAGGCGAGCGCGTCGGCATGGTGCGTTCCCAGCTCGGCGTCGAGGCCGCCGTGTACCACGAGCACCGGCTGGCGCACCTTCTTCATCTGCTCGGCCGGGTCGAAGGTCAGCAGGCTGCGGAACCACTCCGACTCGGCCTGCTGGCGCATGGCCGGCGGGATCTGATCCCAGCCGCGGCCGGTGACGACCGCCTCGTTGATCCGCTGCTGCAGGTCGATGCGGCGCTGCTTCTCGGCCTCGGGCAGGTCCATCTTCGCCAGCGCCGCGCGCTGCTGCTCGAGCACCAGCTCACCGCCAGCCATGCCCGGCGTCGCCACCAGGACGAGCGCCTTGATGTCGCCGTCCCTGGCCGCCGCGGTCAACGCCACGCTGCCGCCGTAGTCGTACCCGAGCACCGCCACGCGTTCGCGATCGACGTCCTTGCGCTTTCGCAGGAAACGCACGACCGACCGGACGTCCTCGGCGTAGTCGCCGATTTCCGCGCTCTCGGCGCGTCCCCCGCTCTGCCCGATGCCCCGCTGGTCGTACCTGACGACGAGGTATCCCGCGTCGGCGAGCGCCGACGCCAGCTGGCCCAGGATTGGGATGCCGGCGCGCAGCTCGTCGCGGTCGGTCACCCCGATGCTGCCCACCAGCACGATCGTGGGCATTTTCGCCCCTTTGTCCGCCTCGCCGGGCGGCCGCGAGAGGGTGCCCGCGATCGTGAACCCGTGGGCCGGGATTCGCAACGACTCGTCGCCCGGCCTGGTAACCGCCTCACGCCGCGCCGATACCGAGGCGACATCCGTCCTGACCACGTCGAGCGTCTGCGAAATGGCCGAGAACCGCACCAGGCGTCCCTGGTCGTCCACCCAGACCTCGGTGTCGGTGGTCTTTCCCTCCTGCTCCAGCGCCACCCGGAAGCGGCGGGCCTTCACCATGCCGCTCGACGTCTGGATCCGCTCGTCGGTCGCGGGGCCGACCCGGGCGGTTGCCTGTCCCTGCCCGGGCACGTAGACCGGGATCTCGTCGCCTTCCTTCCGGTCCAGCAGGCGCGCCGCCAGGACCTCGTGACCGCCGAAGTACACGCTCGACAGCAGCACCGCCCCCGGCGCGATCTCGTGGGCTTGTCGCGACCGCGAGGTGCCCTCGGCCAGGTCGGTCGTCGCCGTGGTCCCCTCTACGGTGGTGGACAGGACGAGCTGGCGCTGCCGGAGGCTGCCCTCGACGAAGCACGACAAGGGCGCGCCCGACGCGTCGTACTTGATCTCTGCCTGGCGCACGATCACCTCGAGCGGGGGACCCAGCCGCGACGTGCCGGTGATGACGAGGCCGTCGGCCGAGCGCGTGACCGTGGTTTCCTCGACGCCGACGGGCGTCCCGCGAAGAAAGACCGTGAACTGCACCCCGCCGCCCGCGAGAGGCTGCGCCTCGAGGAGGGCTGGTGCCAGGGCGAGCAGCGCGAAGACAACGGTAGAATGAAGCTTGCGCATGGCTTCAGAAGGATAGCACCGGGTGACGCATGGCCGTTCATGACGATTCGACGGGATACCAGGCCGCCCGGTCGGCCTCGGCGGTCCTCGACCGGGCGGGGCGGGGGAAGCTCGTGGTGGCCGGGTCGGACCGCCGCACCTACCTGCACGCGATGCTCACCTGCGAGGTCGCGTCCCTGCAGTCCGGCAGCGGCACCTACGGCGCGTTCCTGACGCCCCAGGGGCGGATGATTGCCGACATGCGGCTGCTCGAGCTGGGCGACCTCGTCCTCATGGACCTCGACCGTGCACGCGCGGCCGACGTGCTCCAGAAGCTCGACCAGTTCGTGTTCTCCGAGGACGTGCGGCTTGGCGACGTCAGCGACACGTTCGGGCTGATCTCGCTCGTGGGCCCCGACGCCGGCCCGGTCTTGAGCCGAGCGCTCGGCGGTGTCGAGGGCCTCACCCCGAGTGTGCTCGACGGCTGGGCCGAGTTCCAGAACGCCCGGGTGTCGTGGCAGGGCGTGCCGGTCATCGTGGCGGCCTCCACCGAAACAGGGGTGCGCGGGTTCGACCTCTTCGCACCAGTGGAGGCGGCCGGCGAACTGACGGACGTGCTGGTGCGCGAGGGCGCGGCCAGGCTCGACCCGGGTGCCGCCGAGGTGCTGCGTGTCGAGGCCGGCCGGCCGGCGTTCGGCGTGGACATGGACCAGGACACCATCCCGCTCGAGGCGGGAATCGAGGACCGGGGGATCAGCTTCACGAAAGGGTGCTATCCGGGCCAGGAGGTGATTGTCCGGATCCTTCACCGGGGCCGTGGCCGCGTGGCCCGCAAACTGGCAGGACTGCTGATCGACGGCGACGAGGCGCCCGGGCGCGGCGACCTGCTGCGCGCGGGGGACCGCGACGCTGGCCGGGTGACCAGCGCGGTGGTTTCGCGCGCGCTGGCGCGGCCGATCGCGATGGCGATGCTGCAGCGCGACTTCCTGGAGCCGGGTACGCAACTGACCGTGCTGCACGGCGAGAAGCCGCTCGCGGCGGTGGTGACGGGCCTGCCGTTCGTGCCCGCGGCGTAAGCCTTCTAGGTCCCCCACTCCCCCGCCATCTTTCCAAGGGGCATCCCCAGCCAGTCGCGCGCATTCTCGAAGCACACGCCCCGCACCAGCCGTTCGAGCATCGCGGTGTCGTCGGGTACGAGGCCTTGCTCGACGTCGCGGCCGAGGATGTCGCAGACCAGCCGCCTGAAGTACTCGTGCCGCGAGTACGACAGGAAGCTCCGCGAGTCGGTCAGCATCCCGATGAACCGCGAGAAGAGACCGAGGTTCGAGAGCGCGCGGATCTGGGCCTCCATCCCGTCCTTCTGGTCGAGGAACCACCAGCCCGAGCCGAACTGCAGCTTCCCCGGCATCGACCCGTCCTGGAAGTTGCCCGTCATCGCCGCCATCAGCTCGTTGTCGCGGGGGGGGAGGTTGTAGAGCACG